>CALEIX010000151.1 GCA_937898825.1 uncultured Elusimicrobia bacterium
GGGCGGCGTGGTGTCTTTCAAAATCTTAAAAGCGTCGGTCAATGAAACTGTGTTGGAGGAATAATCAATTGCTTTAACCGAAACATAGTTTGTTCCGTCTTGAAGCAAATCCCAAACCGTTTCCGGCAGGGTCCAATCTGAAGTATATGTTTGAACGTTCAAACCCGTCAAAACTGGGGTCCAATCGGAAATGAGTGTTCCAGTTTGCGATGGGCCGGTTGTTATCTTGACTTCAACTTGCTTCAGAAGCGAGCCGCCGTCATCGTTGAAATCCACATTGTAAAGAGTTCCGGAAGACTTTCTATAAGTGTAATCCCCGTCCTGATTGTCGTAAATTGAGGGATTGGTCAAATCTATTCTGAAACTTCTGGTTAAAGACCAATCACTTATATTCCCGGCATTGTCGTAAGATCTGGTTCGCCAATAATACAAATTTTCGCCCAAAGTGGTCGAAGCCACCGAGGCAACGGGCATTGAAGAATAAGTTACCGTTGTGAAATCCGAAGAAGTGGCGACCTGCACCTCATAATTCTTAAAGCCCGAGCCGCCTGAATCGGTCGCGTCTTCAAAATCAAAATCTATGTTTCCGAAATTCAGGTTTACTTCGTCAGCGGGAAAAATGGAAACCATGGCCGGGGTCGTGGGGCTTGTCAAATCTATTCCGAAATCCGGGCTTCCCCCCATTTCCACCCAGTCGCTCGTTCCGCCTTTTCCCAAAACCCTGGCCCGCCAGTGATATGTTCCCTCGCCAAGACTTTCTATGGTCAAAGAACCGGTAACCGCGGCACTATTGTAAGCAAAGAGAGAAGAGGTTGAGAGATTTGCTCCGTCAAAAGCAGCCGCATTGTCCTTTATTTCCACTACCAGATAGAGATTGTCAGCAGTCATTGAACTTGATATAACGGCTTCCAGCTTTACACTGGGAACATTTATAAACGAAGCAGAAGCAATTACTGTATTATCAGTCTTTTTTTGAGCCAGATTTTCAGGGTTTTTGGGCGGGGGTATGTAAGTATAAACAATATTCGCCTCGCCTCCAAAAGCTCCCAAAGTGTCAATCGCGTAATTCACCGTTACATTACCGCCCGAGAGTCCGAACTGAGACATATTTTCATAAAAAGCGCTTATTGTCGCACCCTCGCCTATGGTTCGGTGATAAGCCGTTTCAACCGTATTGCCGTTAAAATCAAGGCTGGTTCCCGCGTCTGCTGTTCTGGAATTTGAAATAAAGTTGGCATACAAATAATCTGAGCGCAGCGTTTTTTTACCGACAGTCTCCGGCAGGTAATAATCAAAACTTGACGAATATGATGTTAAAATGCCGTCGGTCGAGTTGCCGGCGTAAACGCCGTAGCTGGACGTATGAGCAGCATCATTGGTATAGTCATAGGTTATGTACAACTCCATTCCGTGAGCGCCTGTTTCACCGCCGGCATTTACAATAGCTGTCACGGTTGACCCCACTATTTCCCCGTTTGTCCAGCCGCTTTTCGCTCCGGTTAAACTGTGAAAAAACTGATAACCCGAAATCTGGGCTGCAATCGATTGAACTACATAAGAAGCGCTTACGCTCTGGGAACCGACATTTGAATAAACCGGCAATGAATCGGCGGTGGCCGAATCGAAACTACCAACCACTTTTGTATAAACTTCCTTCAATGAAATTCCTTCTTCACCCAAATAAAGCGCTTTTTCAAAGTAAGCGTCACTGGCAGCGGAAAGCCCCTGACCAAGGAAATACCTGACAGTTTTTGTTTTTGAAGGCGAATCCTTTGAAAATTCATAAGTCAAAACGACCTCTCCCGACAGAGTGTTTACCGGATTAACCCCTATGACTATGTTGGCAGTTTGGAGGGTATTTGTAGAAAAACCGGGGACTATATCCGAATTGGTCAAGTATCTAAAATAGTATGAATCGCCGTTTCTATCATCAAGATTCATTGAAGGTTCATCTGTCCCGCCTCCGATATTTAGGGAAATTGTTCCGTCGCCGGACGCATTTTGCCTGAATCCCCAAATTTCAAACCATTGCTGCTGAATATTAAAACCGGTTGTGTCGGCAACGGCGGCGTCATATTGCATGGAAGATGTGCCAGCAACCTGCTGGGCGGTGAAGGCCGCAACCTTGTTGGTATAATCGGAATAAAGCGGGAATCTCACGGTTTTGACCTGCACGGGGGATTCATCGTCATATTCATAGGTAATATAAAGCTTCATCGTATGCATATTGCCGGCGGGACCGGTAATACTCACCCCAACTGTAAAATCAACACCGGAGGCTAAATTGGCGACTTCGGCGCTTATCATGCTTGTCACATCAGCTCTGGCAAAAACGATATTCGACTCGCCGGTTTGGTCGGTATATTTTCCGGAAGCCGCAAATCTCTGAGTCGTCGCCGATGTTCCCGCGTCGGCATAAATTATCAGTGATGTGATATCAGCCGCTTTATCCGCGGCGACCCCCATAAAATCGAACCAGGCGCTTATTATTTGCTTGCTATTTTCGGGTAACTTTACGGTTCTAGTCGGAAAATCCAGCTGGGAACCGGAAGCAATATCTGCTCCCGAATAAACCCCGAAATTGTATTCCACGGTCTTGATTTGGGTCTCGGCGTAAGCATTCCCGCAAAAACCGCGAAAAATTAATGCAAAGACCGCGAAAAAAATGTAGCCGCGCGCCCTTGGCGCGCTTCGCAAGAAGGAAACAGCCCTATTTTCCCAAAAATTTTTATTCACCCCGTTAGAGATAGTCCACCTTAGGCGGACGACCCTTATATTATCTTGTGCTATATAGTTTCTCATTTTTGAAACCCTTCAGCATCTTTTTACAAAACTTTCACCCGTGTATCTCTAACGGGGTGAATAAAATCTTTAAGTTTTCTCTTCGTAACCTTTATCCTTTATCCCTTATCCTTTATCCCTTATCCTTCATCCCTTATCCTTTATCCTTTACCTTTTTACAATTTAAACTCTCCCTCGATTTTCCTGAATTTTCGTTTTTTATGTCCCGTAAATTTATTGAATTCGCTGATGAATTTTATAACCTTGCCCGCGTCAACCTTTCCGTTAACAATGAAAGAATTGAACTTGCTCTCTTCCATTCGCCTGAAATCCATTAAACGTTTTCGCGACATCGCGTCCATAAGCATTTCTTTTTTTTCTTCTTCACTCAGCATTCTTATACTTCCTCTCAAGTTCCGCCAGTTTATCCTCAAGGCCGAACAATGAAAAATATTCTTTCAATAAATTCCAGTCCATTTTTCCGGCAAATTTTTTAAATAATTCCTCAATATCCGCATGCTCCCGCGCGCGCCTGGTTTCATCATTGGCGGCGGCCTGAATTTTTAGACCTATTATATCTTCCGCTTTAAGAATATTTAACTCATATTCCCCGTCCGGCATAAATATTTTTTCAGCTCTTTGAAGCATATTAAGCGAATATTCTCTGAAAGCGTATATTATATCCACCGCACCGAAAATTTTTAAATCCGAAACATACTGAGCCACATTCTCCGTTTTGTAATAACATTTATAACCGAGGCTTTTCAAAATAGCGTCAAGCTTTGAAGAATCATCTTTACGAACAAGAAAATCCAAATCCCCCGTAGCCCTTATTATTCCCCATAATCCAATCGCAAAACCGCCCATAAGAGCGTATCTTATATTGTTTTTTTTAAACTCGCTTGTAAGTTTTTTTAAAACAATCTCAAAATCCATCCTTCTTCTCCTTTCCAGCCGTCTTGCCGTCTTGCTGTCTAACCGCCCAGCCGTCTAGCCGTCTAGCTGTCCAGCCGTCTAGCCGTCTAACTGTCCAGCCGCTATTTTGGCAGAGCCCTGTCCGCCGTTCGTTTGGCGGATGCGCTCTGCGGCTACATTACTGTTTTTTTCTCTTCACTCCTCGCTTATTAGCGAGGCTAAAGCCTCGCACTACGACCTCGTTCAATAAACTATAAACGCTATAAACGCTCAACGCTATAAACTCTTCACTCCTCACTTTTCACTTTTTATCCTTTATCCTTTATCCTTCACCCCGTTAGAAGTAAGTCGCTGGAAGCGACTGTCCCTGTCGGGACTTCTAACGGGGCAAGCCTTCATCCTTCATCTTTTCTTGCCTTTTCCTCTCTTCTTCCGCCTTCATCATTTCTATGATATCCCTCACCGTAAGCCCCTTGAGCCAGTAATTCACTCTTTTTTCCAGTGTTTCATACAGTTTTATCATGGTCACTCTTCGCGGTTCGGGAGCATGATTGTAAGTAAAAGCCTCCATTAAACTCCAGACATCTATATCGTTAAGGTCCCTGACAAGTCTGTACCCCTTGCCCTTTTGCGATTCCACAAAGCCGGCCCGCGCCAGGGACTGAAGAACCTTGTTGGCGTACGCTTCGGGAAGGTTATTGCGTTTTGCTATATCTGAAACCTCGTTCCATTTTCTCGGGTTCTGTTTGCCAAGATAATGAAGACAGGCAAGTCCGTAAGCGAGGGTTCTGTTCATTCTCATTTCAGTCTCCAGAGAAACCATTAAAATTAAAACATACCATTGGATGTTTTATGTCCAATGGTAAGGTAAAAAAAATGGAAAGAACTCTTTCTCTCCTTATGATAGTATAACAGATAAAGTTAAATAGTCAAGGGGGGAGAAATGTAACTTTGGTTATAGGTTTTTGCCATACCCCATCCTGCCCAATTCATCGCGGAAGTTGAGCGTTTATTGCGTTCATAGAGTTTATTGAACGAGGCTGTAGCGCGAGCCAATATATCTCGTATTTACGTATCATCGTATCAACATATTTACGTATCTACGTATTTGTCGTGAGAGCAAACTCGCCCTGACTCCTGACTTCCGACTCTTGACTTCCGACTCTTGACTTCCGACTGCCGACTTACTGACTTCCGACTTCCGACTCCCCACTTCCGACTTACTACTTGTGCTCCTGTGCTCTTGCACCTTGTGCCCTGTGACCTGAAAATTCGCATCCTTGAGCTTTGTACTGCCCATTGGTCCTATTAGAGCATATACCCTAAGAATAAAAAATTTGGAACATTTGTCCCTTACAAAATCGCGGAATTTTGCCTACAATTTTTATAGACCTTATAAAAGGAGATTTGCAATGAAAAACATTATCCTCAAAATAATCGTAATCTTGATTTCATCAACCTCTTACGGCGCGGGCAATTTCAACCTTCATCGGATTTCGGCGGAAGACCTCAAACTGCAAAATATAAAAATTTCGCCTTTTCCCGCTTATAACAGCTCATTCGAGAAATCACCGGTTCTGGCTCCCGCTTTCGACCTTACGCTCAAACTTCCTTTCAAGGACATAGGCGATCGCTTGAAGGGTATAGAAGGAATCGAAATTTTGGATAAAACGAAACCGATCTTGGCGAAGGAAAACGATTATATAACTTTTTCAAATATCCGAATCAATGTCAATGGAATAGAGGCGGAGCCGACATTTTGCATTAGGCCGTCATTTGAAGGCAGAAATAAAATCTCCATAAAATTCGTCGGCATCTATTTTGACATTATCTTGGGCCATAAATCTTTCCCTATACCTGTCATGGACAAAAACGAAGTGATGAATTTCGTGATAGAGAAAGTCACGGACGCCTTATTGAAAAACATGAATGCCGCCTTCTCCGCCAACAAGGTTCCTCTCAAAGCGGAGGACATGATTGCCTTCAATTATGATAAATTCTCCTGGATATTGCGCGCGGATATTTCACCAAAATTCATAGCGCCGCTTATGCCCGGGCTTCTGGACAATATAAATCTGACCGATTTCAGCTTTGACGATGAAGGTTTTGCGATGAGCGTGGATTCCAACGCTTCTTCCATAATGGAATTGCCGGGCTACAATCTTGCGATAAGCGACGGCTTAATC
>CALEIX010000152.1 GCA_937898825.1 uncultured Elusimicrobia bacterium
AATTCGTCGGCAGCGTCAGATGTGTATAAGAGACAGTCCTTACAAAGAGGTAGCCAGCATTGACGCCAGCGGTTCCGCCACTTTCTCTAAAATTAACATTGCCGCGCCCGGGGCAACCGAGTCGGCCTCCGGCTTCGGCCAGCTTATAGAACCAGATGTAAGCACCAATGCCTCGGCGGGAAAATCAGTCTTGCCTGCACAAGCTCAAGAAATAATCATAAATAATAAAAACATAACAAAAGATAGCTTAATATATATTACCCCTACATCTGACACTGCTAACAAGGTTTTGTATGTTAAAAACAAAAAAGACGGCAATGACGGCTACTTTACTGTTGCCATTGACACCAGCTTAAGCAAAGATATTGAGTTTAAGAAACGCCTTGCTGAGCTGAAAAGGGAAGTGGCCGAGAAAGAAACCGAACTTGACGCGAAATACATAGATAAAATCAATAAATTAAATGATGAGATAAGAGAAAGAGAGAGGGAAAATTTTGATAAATGGCTGGCGAAGGAGGAGTCTTTGAAAAAGGAAATTGAAATTATGGAGGCAAATTACAGGGAGAAAATAAGAAGTCTTGAGGAAAAGGAAGAGATGCTGCAGGAAAGTTTCAATAGACAGAGAGAAGCGCTTTTAAGAACATTTGAAAAAATAAAGGAGGATTTTGAAAGGAAGGAAAGAATTCTCCAGGAACGCGAAAAAAAACTAAAATATAATGAGGACCCCCCCAGTGCGGAAAGTTCTAACGACAAAACCTCCCTGCGCTAACGCAGGCGAGGGGATTTTGAATGACTTCGGGACGGGAGATTGTTACAAGAGGATAAAAGATGGGCGCGATAGATGATCTGGATAAAATTCTGCGGGACATAAAAGGCTCGAAGCTGGGTAGAGGGTCAGGCCTGGCTTTCGGTAGAGAGGGTCATCCGCTTACGCGGGAACTTGCTTTCGAAGATAAAAAGAGGCAAAAAAGAGCGGCGGATAAAACCATATACAAAAGCAAGTACGCGCCGCGACCCCCTGAAGAAAGGCCGGGTGGAACGGGGGAGACTATTTTCTTTGGCTTGCTTTCTTCCATACTTCTCATTATTGCCGGCGGCGTTTCCGGTTTGGAATATGTTTCTCTTGTAGGAGCGTTGGGGGCCGCTCTTTTTGTCATCGCCCTTTTTTTAAAGGTATCCAGACAAATGTTTTATTGGCGCAAAGGGAAGGAGATTCCTGCGGCGCCGGCAGAGAAAATTCAGGAACTTGAAAGCAGGATTAACGAATTAGATGTAAAAACCGGCTTTGGGGGCAGATATGATGAAGAGAGAATCAGGAAAATGGATGAGAAAATAGAGGAACTCAGGTATATAGTGAAGTCTTTAACCAGGGCCATTGAAGAGAAAGAAGACCAGGGCACAAACGCTGAGCAGTAAATACAAATTGAGGAAATGAGATGAAAACATTGAATCTTTTTATTTCGATATGTCTTTTGTGGAACAGCGCGCCGGTTTTTCCGCAAAGTGTAAAAGTGGAGGAAGAAAGGTATTATATCGCAGCGGGGGACGTATTGAGCATAAATGTTTTTCCAGCCACCGAGTTTTCAAGAGAGGTCACGGTTCAACCGGACGGAACAATAGAAGTGCCGCTTATAGGTTCGCTGAAAGTGGAAGGATATACTGCCGATGAAATAGAAAAGATTCTTATTTCTCGTTTCTCAAAGTATGTGGCTAATCCCAAGATAACGGTGAATGTAAGAAAATTCGCTTCCAGCAGAATTGGCGTTATGGGTGAAATAGAATCTCCGGGATATTATCCGTTTGTGGAGGGAATGAAAATTTTGGATTTAATTACTCAGGCAGGAGGCTTCAAGGATTACGCAAAGCTTGACAGGTGCAAGATTTTCAGGAAAGTAAAGGACAAAAAGGGAAACATAAGGGAAGAAGTTATATACGTAAATATAGAAAAAATTGTGGAAGGGGATTTCAGGTATAATTTAGATCTTACGTCCGGCGATATAATCTACATACCGGAAAAGAGATTTTCAAAGTTTACTGCGTGGATGTCCCGCAACATAATTCCGTGGCTTACCATAATCACTTTTGGTTTGGTCATAAGAGACAGGATTAGATGAACACCGAATTGACTCTTTATGATTATTGGCGGATATTCAACCGCCGGAAATGGGCGGCGATAAGCATTTTTCTGATAACAGTCGCATCTTCCTATTTTTATACCAAAGTTCAGCCGTTTGTTTACAGAAGCGAGGCAATAATAAGGTTTCAGCCTCCGAGTTCTTATTCCAAAATCCCGGGCTCAGGCATTACAGAATGGGACCCGTGGGGAGCGGTGGAAACTGAGATAAGGATAATTCATTCCATAGAGATTGCCCAGAGAGCGGCGAAGAAACTTTATAATTTTTATGTTTCGCAGGGAAAGGCGCCCCTGAAAATTACTCCCGCGCAATTGTTTTCCGCGTACAGGGCAGGAAGGGTTGAAAACTCTAATTTAATAAGGATTTACGCAAATTACTCCGACCCGGTAACAGCCAGCAATATAATAAACAGCGTTATCTCCGCATATAGAGACTATGACCTGGAACAAAAGAGCAGGCAGGCGCAGAAAACACTGGATGATATTTCAACCAGAAAGGTAGAAGTTGAACAAAACCTGCGTTCTCTTGAAAGGCAAAAGAAGAATTTTCTCCAAAAAAATCCGGGCACGGGTTTGGGTTCGGCTTATACAACTCAGCTTGCGGCTTTTGAAATACGGAAAAAGGAATTGCTTAGAAAGTATACCCCGAACCATCCCGAAATTATAGCAATAAACGCGAAACTAAATATATTAAAGAAAAAACTTTCCGAACTGCCGGCAAATGAACTTGAACTTGCCAGAATCGCCAGAGAACTTAAAATGCAGGAGGAATTGTACAATATCCTGAGCAAACAGTATGAAGAAGCAAAATTGGGGCTTGCTTCCATAGTTTCTTTTGTGACAGTGGTAAACCCTGCCATTCCGAATAAAAATCCGGTTTCTCCGAATATGCGCCTCAATATCTCGGTCGGAATCCTGCTTGGACTTTTTCTGGCGATAGTAGTCATTTTCATTCTTGAAAATTTGGACATATCCATTACAACCATCGAGGATATAGAAAATATTCTTAAACTTCCTGTTCTCGGGATAATTCCTCATATATTTAGCGAAAAGGTACTGGACAACTGGTTTGTTAATTTTTTCAAAAAAGAAAGGTATTCGCCAGAGGCTTTCAGAAGCGTTCTGCTGTTTAACAGAAAATACACATCGCAGGTTATAGAATCTTACCATACGCTCAGGACGAATATTCTTTCGCATCTTAGAAAGAAAAAGGGCGTTTCGATTGTTTTCAGCTCTTCCGGCGCGGCGGAGGGAAAAACTCTTACCGCGGTCAATTTCGCCCTGGCGTGCGCAAACGCGGGGATTAAAACCTTATTGGTGGATGCGGACCTCAGGAGGCCGGCCATATTCAACGTTTTCGGCGTTCCGCCGAGACCCGGCCTGAGCGATGTATTATCCGGGGAAATTCAATGGAAGGATGCCGTCTACAAGGGAGACGATTTTCTGAAAAGCGGAATAGGATTTGACAATATAATGAAGTTCAAAGGGATTGAAAACTTCCATTTAATAACCTGCGGCACGTTAAGCGGAAACGTGATAGACATCCTTGAATCCTCCGATTGGCAGAAAATTTTGAAAGAGTTTCAGGCGAAGTTTGACATGATTGTTTTTGACAGTCCGCCGATTCTGCTTTTTGTGGACGCGGTAATGGTTGCGAAGCATACGGACGGTACGGTTCTTGTGTATAAATCCGGGAAAATAGCAAGGGGGATAATAAGAAGAGCCAAGGACCAGATTACTTCTTCCGGGGTGAATATGGTTGGTGTGGTTTTAAACGGCGTCAGGGCGTCGGAAATGGGTCCCCAGTACGGATATTATTACTACAGTTACGAAAAGTACAAGCCCAAAGAACGTTAACCCCATTAAAAAACAGAATTTTTCAATGACTGAAGATAAATATCCCTCAGTTTGCGCTGCCGCCGGGCTTCAGAGTGGACGAATAATAAGCAGCAGGAACTTTCCTTTGATAAGGGTCTGCTGAAAAAGTCTATTTGCAAGAGAAATTAGTCGATTTTTAGCCGAAACAAGGAATGAGGAGGGAGCATACCCGTCAGTGGTATGTAAGCGACGAATGACGACCATAAACCACTCCCGCATTGGGTCATGGGAGCAAACTCGCGTTCAATGCGGGAGTGACTTGGGTAGCAATTTATCTGCAAAAAGCAATCAAAAGTGCACGATTTTAGATTAACATATCGTTAAAACCTTGCATTTTGAGTTTGAGTTTTTTATGATTTTTAGTAGATTTTTCGTTGACAAAATAATAGCTGTTAGGTTTTTTCAGAGAACCCTAAGGAGGCGGTATGAAAAAAATGCTGAGTGCTAGTGTATTGCTTTTCTTTTCGGTTAATGCTTTTTCGTATTTTGACGGCGGCTTAAATTTCACCACAGGTTCAAACAACTACTCGGGCACAAGCGTTTACGCTATCGTGGGTTCCGGCAATTTTTGGCTGGAGCCCTCTCTGAATATTTATGAATCCGACTATACACTGACCACCTTCAGAAACTACGAGATAAAAGCGGGCATGGATTCAGGGGTTTACGCGGCATGCGCCGCTGTAGGTATGGTGCCTGAGAAAGACGAGTATAAAAATGTTTACGTCAAAGGAGATATTACTTTTACTCTTACTTCCGGCGGGCATAGAAAAGGCAGACTCGCGGGCCCTCAAATGTTCAGGGGAAGTTCAAAGGGCGACGGACTTACGAGAATAGATGTCGGAGCCGGTTTTAAGTATATAAAGCATGAGGACAATTACAATATTTTGCGTCAAAAACTTTCTTCACCCTGCGAAATTAAGCAAACTGACATTTCTCTTTTTGCGGGAATCAAATTCTTTTCTCTGGTCCTGAGCGGGGACTATACGGCATCTTCCTATGACAAAACCCTTAATATGAGCATCAGACCGTTTCAGTATATTGAACTGCCCGGCGTTATAACAAGAGTTCAGGCATATCCCAAATCAAGTTTGAATCTCACAGCCACGCTGCCGGGTTTGCCGTTTGTTTCCCCGTATGCTTCTTACGGAAAAACAAAGTTTGAGCTTTCATCCTCCGAACTTAAAACCTACACTTTCGGCGCTTTTGTCGATTTTGCTATGCTCAAGGTTAATGCTGCTTACCAGATTCAGGATTTGACGGATACCGATAATTATGTGACTCTTGGGGCATCAATCGCGTTTTAAGAAGGGACTCTCGTTTTTTCAGGGCTTTTTATGTACGAAAATTTCGCCACAAAATACAGACCGCAAATCTTCGATGAGGTAGTAGGGCAGGAGGTTGCGGTGAAGACCCTTTTTAACTCGCTTAAATCGGGGAAATTGGGGCATGCCTATCTTTTTTTCGGGCCGCGCGGTTGCGGAAAAACAACGGTAGCCAGAATATTTGCGAAATCCCTGAACTGCCATAGTTTGAAGAATCATATTCCTTGCGGCAAATGCTCCTCGTGTCTTGAAATAGCCCGGGGCAAGTCGCTGGATGTGCTTGAAATAGACGCGGCCAGCAATACCCAGGTCGCCAAAGTGCGGGAAACTATAATCGAAAGCGTGGATATGTCCCCTGCAAGGGATAGGTATAAAATATACATTTTGGACGAAGTGCATATGCTTTCTACAAGCGCTTTTAACGCTTTGCTTAAAACCATAGAAGAACCGCCTCCACACGTCATTTTCATAATGGCGACTACCGACGAAAGCAAGGTTCCGGTAACCATTATTTCCAGATGCCAGTCTTTCAGGTTTAAGCTCATATCGAGGGAGCTTATAATTGAAAAACTTAAAAGTGTGCTCAAAAAGGAAAAAATAAAATTTCCAAAAGACAATTCCCTTGCTCTTATAAGCGAGGCATCCGGAGGGGCTATGCGCGATGCCCTCACTCTGCTGGACCGCTGCGTTGCGTATTCAGGCGGAGAAATAAATGCCGAAGCTGTCAAGGACATGCTGGGGGTTGTGGAAGAGGGCTTGATTGAAAATCTGGCGCTGGCTCTTCTTGAGAAAGATGCTCAAAGACTTCATTTGGCATTTACCGCGATTTCGGAACAGGGTTATGACGCTTTTTCCGTTTTGAGGGATTTAAGAAATGTTTTTGCCCACGCGTTTCTCGCCGCTCAGGGGTTTTCCGCGCCAGGCGGCGCTCTTGTGAAAAAACTTTTTCGCGGTTACTCCCCCGGTCACTTTGCGAAACTTTCAAGAAACATAGCAATTATAATGGGTGAATTGCGCTTTTCAGATTCTCCGATTCTGGCGGCCGAGATGGCTCTTTTCACTCTTGCGGAAAAATCTGTGGATGTAGGCGCTTTGGTTGATAAACTGTCGGAATTGGAGTCCAGGATTTCTTCCGCTAAAGTTCAAACCTTGCCGCCTGACGGCCATTTTGAAGAGGATAAAAAAAAAACGGATGAACCGCGAAAGCGGGTTTCGCGGGGCGAGGGAACCTTGCCAATAGGAAATTCCGAAATCTGGAAGAAATTTCTTTCTTCGGTGTATAATCAAAAACCTTTGCTCTACAATATACTGACTTCCATGCATCTTGTTTTCGGGGAGGATGATAAGTGGGTTCTTTCTTCGCAGAATCAGTATGAGGTGGACATGGTTTTGGAGCCGAGAAACAAAGATGATATAGAGATTAAACTTCAAAAGATAGCGGGTCGTCCCATAAAGGTGGAGGTTAAATGTGAAAAGGGAAGTGATGCTTTTGCCGAGGATAATTCCGCCGCCAGAGTGGAGGAGGCGGTTGAAAATGACGCGGGGGATATATGGCAGGATATTTCGGGGGGAGAACCGTTTGACGCAGAACTTAAACGCGTTCGGGAGATTTTTCGCGTGAAAAGAATCGAGAAGGTAAGCAAAAATGAGAAGCATTGAAAAAATAATCGCGCTTTTCCGTAAATTTCCGGGAGTTGGTCCCAAACAAGCCGAAAGATTTGCTATGCATGTTGTGAAATCGGACAACGGCGAAATTGAATCCTTGTGCCGGGCGCTGCGGGAACTTAAGCAATCGGTGAAATATTGCAGAATTTGTTTTAATCTTTCTGAAAGTGAGGTGTGCGAAATCTGTTCGGATGAATCCCGGAGCCGCCGGACGATATGCGTCGTGGAGCGACCTCAGGATGTTCAAGCGATAGAAAGGACCGGAACCTTTAACGGACTTTATCATGTCCTTCACGGACGCATTTCGCCACTTTCCGGGAATGATTTTTCCTCGCTTAGAATAAGGGAACTTGTGGAGAGAGTTTCTTCAGGTAAAGAAATCTCGGAAGTTATAATTGCCACCAATCCGAGTTCGGACGGAGAGGCCACAGCTCTTTATCTCACAAAAATTCTGAAAAACAGAGTGGGCAAAATTACTCGCATTGCTTATGGAGTGCCGCTCGGCGGAGACATAGACTATCTGGACGAGATGACTCTCAGCTATGCCCTTAAAGGCAGGGTGAAAATTTAGGGGACTTGAAAATCCGCCGTGCATCTTTCATATTACAAAAGAACGCTTTTCTGGATTTTAATCCTTCAGGCCGTTTCTATTCTCGTCTATTATAAAATTTTCGGTTTCAAGGTTCCGCGCGTTTGCTACGGTTCAAAAATCGAGGCAAGGGCTAAAATCATTTCCTATCCCCAGGAGGCAAAAAAATACCAGAGGATATACGCTGAAATTATTTCTGTAAATGGCGAAAAAAAGAATTATCGCGTCGTTATTTATTCCAGAAAGATATCGGTCTCCTGTTTTGACAGGGTAATTCTTAAAGGAGTAATAAATCCTGTTGATTCTACCGCCGTGCTCCCTGCCTCTAACTGGAGAAGATATCTTGAGATAAGAAATATTTTGGGGGAGATGCACGAACCGGAGATAAAGATTTTTTCAAAACCAAATTTTCTTTTCAGAACCGCCGTTTCTATTCACGAATATATGTCCCGGTTTTTTAGTAGAAATTTTGCGGAATATTCTTCTATAGTAAGCGGAATTGTCATGGGAGACAGGAAGGGCATGTCTTTTTCGTTGAAGCGCGCTTTTCAGGATTCGGGAGCCATGCATCTCCTTGTGGCTTCCGGCTCAAATGTGGGATTCATAGCCTTTATAATCTATCTTTTGGGCTCTTTTATCGGACTTGGAAAAAGGTGCTCATATGTCTTTTCTCTCTTCTTTTGCGGGATATATGTTGTATCGGCTGGAATGGACCCGCCGCTGAAAAGGGCTTTTATAATGTTTGCTTTTGCTCTGGCGGGTTTCGCTCTTGAAAGGGAATCGGGCGCTTTTCAGGGACTTCTTGTGGCTGCCTTTCTCATCCTGGTTTTTAACCCGAAAGCGCTTTTTGACGCCGGTTTTCAAATGTCTTTTATCGCCACATACTCAATAATAGTCGGCATGGGTTCGTGGAAAAAAATTATATGGGGAATAAACCGGTATCTGATGCCGCTTTTTGCCGTAAGTTTTTTCGCGCAGATATCCCTTTATCCTTTGATAGGTCATTACTTTCAAAGGGTTTCTTTTATATCCGGTTTGTCCAATATGATTTTTGTGCCTATGTCAGCCGTTATTATGTTTTCCTCGTTTGTGGGGGCTTTTGTGGAGAAGATTCCTTATCTGGGGGTCTTTTTAATTTCGCTTGCAAAATATTTTGTTGTCGCGTTTAAATTTCTGGTTGTTAAAACAGCCTCTATGCCTTTTTCCGCAGGTTATGTCGCCTCCCCCGGCATTCCTTTTATGACGGGATACTTCGCGATTGTTTTCATAGTTCTCCACTATCCGCTTTTTAAACAAAAAAACAAGGTGCTGGTCCCGCTGGTTATTGCCTTTTTTCTTTTGTTGGCAACACATTTTGTTCGTGAAAGGAGAGAGATTTATCTTGCTCCGTCCGCTGGCGGCGGCATTGTTTTTCTAAAGGAACCCGGTTGTGGAATGATGGTTTTCAATCCTTCGGGAAACGGAACGAGAATATCCCGGGCTGTTTTAGGACTCGGAGAAAATAAAATAAAAGCCTTGTTTTTCAATTCTCTTTCATGGCCGTATTCCGCCGCTTTTTCAGCAGTAAGGGAATTGAAAACCGAAAATCTTTTTGTGCCTTTCGGGCGTCTCAATTTATCTTCGCTTGAAGATATTCGTCTCGGCTCTGAAAAAGGAACGTATCTGCGCTCTTTCTGGCCGGGGGAAGAGGTTGTTGTGTGTGGTTTGAGGGCAAAGGCGCGGTGGGCTGCTTTCAAGGGGCGAAATGGCGAATTCACAAGAAAGGGGTTTAGCGGTGATTATGACAGGATAAGCTGGGAAATTTACAGTAAAAATTTCGGCATGAAAGTGTATGCCGCGGGAAGGACATTGGATTTAAGAATAGGCGACGCAAAAAAAGAGATAAGGCTGAAAAAAGGGAAAATAGTTAAGGTGACTGTTTTGTATAGGTAGGGTTCGTATTAGTTCATTTAAGAATGTCCCTGCCTATAAATCAGAGTCGGAAGTCGAGAGTCGAGAGTCGGAAGTCAAGAGTCAAGAGTCAAGAGTCAGGAGTCAGAGCGCAGAGGACGCAAAAGAAGCGCGAAAGTGTGAAAGCGCGAAAGCGCGCAAAATAATTTTACCCCGTAGGTTGGGTTTAGTGTGGTTTTGTCGGAGGAACCTGCGGGGTAAAAT
>CALEIX010000153.1 GCA_937898825.1 uncultured Elusimicrobia bacterium
TCAAGCAGAAGACGGCATACGAGATGTAGAGAGGTCTCGTGGGCTCGGAGATGTGTATAAGAGACAGCTTAAATATATATCTTCGTATTTTACCGTCCGCCAAAGCCTTTCCACAAAAATATTGTCTAAAGCTCTCCCTCGCCCGTCCATGCTTATCAAAATATCCCGCTTTAACAGTATTTCAATGAATTTCTCGCTCGTAAACTGCCTCCCCTGGTTGTTGTTGAATATCTTTGAACTTCCGTGCTTGATTAGCGCTTCCTCGAGCGCTTCGGCGCAAAAATCCACTTCAAGCGTATTTGAGAGCCTCCAGCTTAAAACATACCGGCTCCACCACTCTATTATGGCGACAAGATACGCGAAGCCCGGTTTTAATCTATGTCTCCAAACGATTCTTCTATATCCACCTCCGGCAATTCCGCCGAAACCAGGCCGGCGGAATCCGCCTTTAGACTGAAAATCTGGCGCAAAAATTCTTCCTCACCAGGTTCTATTTGAATATAATATTCGCCTTCTGGATATTTGACGTTTTCCCTGATGATATTGGAGTCTTTTATTTCGCGGGTTAAATCCGCGGCATGTCTTGTCAATTTCACTTTTAAATCCTCGGCGATACAAAACAATTTGGCAGTCATTTCGCCTTTTGGATTCCCGACTTTCTCGCCGACATGCCATATTTCGCCCGTCTCAATGATTCCTTCTTTGAATATTCGAGGTTTGGCGTGATTTATTGTTTTATCTTTGCCTTTCCAACAAAATGTTGTACCTAACAACCTCGAACAGCTTCCCAATGTTATCGGCGGTTTTTTGGGCGGCCAATAGGAATAACAAGTCGAACCACCCATCCACCTCAGGGAACCCCCTTCGCTAAAAGCGCTCCAGTTGTCTCGTTCATTTTCCCAATATTTCAAGAGATGATTTAATTGTTCCAGTTCTTTCCAAGTTATAAATAAGGGTTTTTGCTCCCCAAGTGCAACGCGCCCATACATCCTCCGCAGGCAAATATGAGTTTTGCCAACCATAGAATAAATGCGCCCATTTTGCGCAAAAACCAAGTAAGTTTTCTTTCCGTCTTTGTAGATTTCCGATATCTTCTTCAGTGCCATAGTTCCCTCCTAATTTTTTAGGCGGAATATTTTTAACCGTTAAAACGGGTAAAAAAAACCGCTGCCAGCTTGCCGCCGGCAGCGGATACAACGCGATATTTTCGCGTCCCGGTTTAGTCCTTAATGGCGACAAGTTGGGTTAAATGAACCATACTGAATACGTCAACTTAAATTTTCAGAGACCAAATAAAAAAGCCCTTTAGTCCGCTGTTCGGCTTTCGCCGGGCCGCGCCAAGCAGTGCAAACAAATGCTCGCCTGAATATAGGATTGCAGATTTTTCCCGAACTGTCAAGGGTCCGTATGGCATCAAGCATTCCAGCAGATAAAAACAACAGTCAGACCGGCTCCACTCCTATTCCGGAGCAAACACCTGACACCTCATAGATACCGTTCTTCCGGATAATCCCCCTGTCCTGAGTGGGATTGGTTTTAAGGAAAAAAGGCGTATCCAAATCTATAAAATCAAAACCGCCCAGGCCCGCGGCAAAATGAGCGGCGCATACGCTCGAAAGAGGACTTTCAAGCATTTCCCCTATCATAAGTTTGGTTCCTTTGGCTTTGGCGAGATTGAAAATTTCCCTTGAACGCAAAAGGCCGAATTTCATGAGTTTTATGTTTATGGCGGAACAGCCGTATTTTATTATTCTGAAAGCGTCTTCGAAAGTGGACGCGCTTTCATCGGCGCAAACGGGAACGTTAAGTTTGCCGGATAAAAATTTAAGACCGTCGAAATCTTCCCTCAGCGCGGGCTGTTCAAAAACAGCCGGGAAGACATTTCTTTTGTTTAGCTCTTTCATGAATTTGAGAGAGGTTTTAGCTTTGTAACCGCAATTGGCGTCCAGATATATCCTGGCGCCGGGAAATTTATTGTTAATGAATAAAACCCGCTTTATATCCTCGTCGAAATTAGTGCCTATTTTTATCTTGAAAATGTCAAAACCCGTTCTCCACATCTTTTCAAGAAAATCTTCCTCCGATTTCTCGCCTCCGACAACGACTGTGATGTCGCTCTTTATTTTGTTTGCTTTGTCCCCGAAAAATTTCCACAGGGGAACTTCAAGGGTTTTTGACCAGGCGTCCAAAACAGCCATTTCAAAAGCAGTCAGGGCGGCTCTGCAGGAAATTTTGTATTCCGCTTCAGCCAGCAGGTGATAGTCGCAGGCATTTTTTCCCCTAATCCATTTTGCGGCTTTTTCAAGCTCGGCGTATATCTGAGACTGGCTCTCCCCGGTAATATGCGCGGAAGAAGCGCCCTCGCCATACCCCCTTACGCCGTTTTCCAGTTTTATTTCCAGAAAAACATTGTCCAGTTTTTCATGGCTGCCGCTGGCTATCGTAAACGGCACATGCAAAGCCGCATATACCTTTCTAACTCTTACGCCGGTTATGATTGTATCTTTCATAAATCGCTCACTCGCCTAAAACGCTGTCAGTTCGTGATTTGGCGTCCGAGCAGCATCAGCACAATAACCACGATAAAAATTAAAACCGACTGGAACAGGAGAAAAAAAGTCGCCACTGTAGAACCGGTTTGTTGCATGCTCCAGGCACCCAAACCCAGACAAACATTTAACAGAGCGGTAAAACCGACGCTGCTTTTGACCGAGCAGCCTATCTTCATAAGTCTGTGGTGAAAATGATCCCTGGCCGTATATTCCAGCCATTCTATCACATTGTGGATTTTGCCGTTTTTTATCCGGGAAATTGTCGTATACACCAGGTCAAATATGGGAATCCCGAGAATTAAAAGGGGAGTGCTCAGGGCCACCCAGGGATTATTGGTCGCCCAGCTCCCGCTCAGGGCAAGACACGCAAGCACAAATCCGATAAAGGTGGAACCTGAATCGCCGAGAAAAACTTTCGCCGGATTCCAGTTGAATTTCAGAAAACCCAGACACGAACCCGCCACGGCGGCGGAAAAAAAACCTATCACATACTGCTCGGAATTCCAGGCTATGCCGAGAAAAAGAAGGGAACAGATTATGGACATGGTAGAAGCCATTCCATCTATGCCGTCCATAAAATTGAAAGCGTTTGTTATTCCTATGAGCCATAGAACGCTCAAGGTATAGGATATGAAATGTCCAAATGGAAGTTTGAGCGGAAAACTTAAGTAAAGCCCGAAATAAATTACCACTATGGACGCCGCCAGCTGCCAGAACAAACGCGTCCTTGCGGAAAGATTTTTAACATCGTCCGCAAGACCCAGAAAAAATATTATGGTGCTGCCTATGATTATCCCGAGAGATTTTTCCGAGAACTGAAAATTCCTGATTATTGTAAACACGAAGGCGAGATAAACCGCCACGCCTCCCAGTCGTGGCACCGGTTTTGTGTGGACTTTTCTTTCATCGGGATAATCTATCGCTCCCATCTTTTTTGCGAGAAAAACCGAAAACGGAACAAGTATCGCCGCCAGAAGCGCCGACATGAAAAAAAGATAAAGCCATCTCACCCCGGCTGTCCATGTCCATGCCGAAAACCCGCCCGGAGGCAAAAGCAGAATAAGAGCCAAAAGCAAGAAAACATTCAAACCCGTCTCTTTTTTATTCATAAGGAGAGGAGAAAGTCAAGCGAGAGTCTCTGCGGAACGAATGCCTCGGCATATTTTATCCTGTCCTGATATCCCCTGTATATGGCGGTGCTTCTGGCGCTTTCAATTATAGAAAGGTCCGCGACTCTCGTTTTGTATATCTGGGACTTGTGACATTTAAGGAGCCCCACCTTCTCGTTCATTACATCTCCTATGTCCACAAAAAGGGAAGGCAAAAATTCCATAGTGGTGGGAACCTCAAAAAAAATGAGATTTTTCATATACCTGGCGGCTGTTTCAACCGCTTTCGCCAGATTCCTATGATCCTGATGCGTATCGTTGAAATAATTGGTCATTATTATATCCGGCTTAAGTTTTCCAATAGTTCTTTCCACGGTTTGAATGAGTTTCCTGTTCATATTTATGTGGGTGTCTTGAAAGCCGCCGTAATGCAATGACGCTTTCAGAATCCTGGCCGAGGACTTTTGCTCAAGCCATCTCTCCCGGGCTCTTCCGCCTATACCCCCCTTGCTCATCACAAGAAAGTCTATTCGGCAGTTTTTCCTTGCCAATTTAAACAAAGTTCCGCCCGCTCCGAATTCAATGTCGTCAGGATGCGCTCCTATGGCTAAAATTTTCATATCCAACCTTCTCTCAAGTAAAATGCGCGCTTACCAACATCCGTCAAATTTATTATAAGTTTAACAAAATCAATCCGCAAAATGCAAAAAAAGCGCCGCAGCGCTGCAACGCCTTGCGCTATTTATGCTTGTATTATTTCTTAACCCAAATTTTGTATCCGTAGCCTGCGGCAATCTCTTCCCAGCCGGAGCCCGGAATCCAGTAATCGAACCCCAGTTTAACGGCAATCTTCCCGTCAATAATGGCGCAATAAAGTCTGGAGGAAGCCTTGACTATATTCACCCTGCTGGCGGAATTTATCCCGCGGCCCTTTCTTACCCGGATAAGCTCTTTTATCCCGTCTTTTATCCCCCAGTCAAAAAAATGCGGCCAGAAAACGCAGGGGACCCCCGGATGGGTCAATATGTACGCGTATCCCATAAGCACCTTATTCGACGGAAAAGGCCATGATTTGTGAACGGAGCCGTCTTCTCCCCTTTGTGCTGTATCGTGATTGTCTATGAAGGTGACGGCATTGCCGGGCCACCATCCTATCAGACCGGAAGGACTGCCGTACTTGTCCCTGAGCCGCCAGTATTGATTATTCCGCAAGGCATACTGAAGAACGCCTTTGGTTGTAAAATCAAAAACCTTTATCTCCCCCCCCGCCGAATTCATCCAGTCGCACAGGGCCTGCCGGTGCGAATCTGGATTTGAAATGTCCAAATCGTCCCATATCTCCGCCACTGAAAAAACCGGGGAAGTCGCTTCATTATAAATCCTGAAGTACTTCGGTGCTATGCCCCGGGCATAATCATATCTCCAGCCCGAATAACCAGAAGAAGACTTAAGCCAGCCAAGCCAGTTTATTACGCTCTCTCTCACATACTTCTTGGTGTGGTCAATGTCCCTGGCGGCGTGAAAACCTTTGCCCGTGTCTGGCTCTCCTTTGCCTTTTCCCCATTCGTCGTCGGAACACACGGAATCAGGTCCCCATTTAGGGTCGGTGAAATCCGCCCAGTCTTTCGTCCCCACCCGATGATTCAAAACCAAATCCGCTATAACCTTTACGCCTTTTGACCTGAGAGATGAAATCGCCTTTTTCAACTCCTCCTTGCCGCCGTATTTGGAATCCTGAACATATAATCTGCGCGGCATATACCCTTCGCAACTTAAAGAATCGGATGAAGGAGGCAGCCACACAATGTCAAAACCGGAAGCCGCTATTTCATCCGCTTTATCTTCTATGGTATGCCACCACGAATGAGTTTTGCAGGAGGTCCAGTAAAAGCCCTGCAGTAAGATTGTGTCCTCACCCTTTGAAACATACGGATTAATGGAAAAGGAAAAAACGGAGAGGCACAAAAGAAGCCCGCCCGACAAAAACAATTTTATCGCCAAGTTCAGTTTATTTTGCATTTCAAGTAATAATATATTTTATTACGCGACGAAGTTTTGTCAAGGGTCATTGGTCCCACTTTGCAATGAATTTACTTTAGTTTTCCGTCTGAAAGATGATATATCCTCTCGGCATATTTGGCGGCTTCCTCATTGTGCGTAACCATAATTACGGAGGTTCCTCTGAAACTCGCCTTTTTTAAATCTTCAAGGACGATCTTTGAATTATATCTATCAAGGTTTCCTGTCGGCTCGTCCGCTATCAGCAAAGAGGGACCGTTTCTCAATGCCCTTAAAACGGCCGCTCGTTGCTTCTCACCCCCGGATATGTCCATGGGAAATTTATCGGCTATTTCCAGAAGTCCAAACTTCTCGAGAAGAGCCTTTGAAAAATTTGCGTCTGGCTTCCCGAGTATCCTGGCGGGCATTTCTATGTTTTCAATGACAGTAAATTCCTCAAGGAGCGAATCAAACTGAAATACGAAGCCGATATTTTCAAGACGCATCTTGGCCTTTTCCTCTTCATCCAAAGATGAGACTGAACGGGAAAAGAGTTTGATGGAACCGCTGTAGACATTATCCAGAAGCCCTATAAGATTGAGAAGAGTGGACTTCCCGGAGCCGGAGGGACCGACGACGGATATAAATTCGCCGGGCCTGAGACACAAGTTTATATCTTCCAGGACAAGAATCTGTTCATGACCCTGTGTATAGGTTTTGGTGAGATTCTCAATTTCAACTATCATTTTCATCCATACCTTATCGCGTCCACAGGATTGACTCTGGACGCTTTGATCGCGGGATACAGGGCACTTATCATGCACAACACATAGGTTATAAGAACAGTGAAAATTATATCCCGGAATTCTATTTTCACAGGCACCCGCGTGATGTAATAAATATCCGCCGGAAGCTCTATCAACGGATATCTGGCTATAAAAAGCGAGGCGGCAAGCCCCATAATTAACCCCATCAATATCCCGCCGAGCGCTATGGCGTTTCCCTCCCATAAAAATATTTTTCTGACAAACTTCGGGGCGCCGCCCATGGCCCGCAATATACCTATGTCTCTCAGCTTTTCTATGCTCATAAGCAGGAGATTCGAGGCTATATTAAAGGTCGCCACCAGAATTATCAAGGCCAGCACGAGGCTCATCATTATTTTTTCAAGCTTAAGAGCTGAAAAAAGGGTCTTGTTCATTTCAGCGTATGTTTTGACAATAAAGGAAATGCCCAAATCTTTTTTTAACTCGAGAGAAACCCGGCGGGCATATTTAATTTTTTTCAGCCTTACGCCAATTCCGTTCACGCCGCCTTCCAAGCCAAAAAAATCAGATGCTTCCTTCACCGGGGCATAAGCGGTTTGACTATCAAATTCATAATAGCCCGTTTTTATCATTCCGACAACCTGAAATTTCTTCATTTTCGGAAACACGCCGAACGAAGTGGCAACCGACTGCGGAGAAACGAGAATAATTTCATCCCCAAGCCACACCCCCATGTTTTTGGCCAGTTCTTCCCCCAAAACTATGGGAGGAGGAGATTCCTTGCGCCTTTTTTCAAAGTTCTTCCACTCTCCGTAAACAAGGGATTTTTTCAAATTATTGACCTTAAATTCCTTTTGGGCGTCTATGCCCTTGACGATAATGCCCAGCGACCTGTTGCTATAGGTCAGAATCGCCTGACCAAGAACAAACGGAGCGATGCTTTCGACTTCCTTTTCGGATTTTATCCTGCCGCGATAGTAGTCAATATCCTCGTTTTTGATTTTCCCGTAAATTATGATATGGGCCTGCGCGTCCAGAATCTTATTTTTTATGTCGCTCTGAAAACCGTTCATTATGGAAAGGGTAATTATAAGGGCGGCCACGCCTACGGCAACCCCGGCTATACCTATAACCGAAGCGAGCATAGAAAACAAGCCCTTTCTCTTGGCTTTCAGATATCTTAAACCTATAAACAGTTCAATCGGCATTCAGATTTCGTCAGAAGTTGTGGGCTTAAGCAAAGGAAATAAAATAACCTCCCTGATGGAGGACTTTCCGGTTAAAAGCATTGTCATCCTGTCTATCCCTATCCCGATGCCTCCTGTGGGGGGCATGCCGTATTCCATTGCTTCTATAAAATCTTTGTCCAGTATATCCGTTTCCTGGTTTCTTTCCTCATTCCTTTGCCGCATCTGCTCCTGAAGTCTTTCCTTCTGGTCCTGTGGGTCGTTCAATTCGGTATAGGCGTTTGCTATTTCCTCGCCGCCGGCAAAAAATTCAAATCTTTCCACCAATGCTTCGTCTCCCTCTTTGCACTTGGCGAGCGGGGTTATAGCCGTAGGATAATCTCTCACAAAAACGGGTTCGTTAAACTTGCGCAAAATTTTATGCTCAAAGATTCTTTCAAATATCTTGGCGGAAGGAAGCTCTCTGGAATATTCCACATTCAGACGCAAAGCCAATTTCTCCAACTTTTCCCTGTCAAAAGACTTGCCTTTAAGAACCTCATGAATATCCTCTTTGCATTCACTTTTCCATTCGTCCGGCAGATAAATTCTCCGATAGGGAACCTTGAGATTCACTTTTTTTCCGTCATAAATGACGCTTTCAATGTTAAGAACCCGGCAACAGGCGTAAAATATATCCTCCAGCAAATCTGCCATGTCATTGTAATCGGCATACGCTTTGTACGCCTCAAGCATGGTGAACTCCGGATTATGCCTTGTGTCTATCCCCTCGTTCCTGAAAACTCTCCCTATTTCATAAACTCCGTCAAATCCTCCTATAATGAGTTTTTTGAGATACAATTCCGTGGCTATTCTAAGAGCAAGCTCTTTTTTGTAAACATTATGATAGGTGAAGAACGGCCGCGCCGACGCCCCTCCGGCTTGCGAACAAAGAATCGGCGTTTCCACCTCAAAATATCCCCTGCCGTCCAGAACCTGCCGCATGGCCGCGATTATCCTGCTTCTTACAATAAAAATATTCCTGACTTCATCGTTTGAAACAATATCCAGATACCTTTCCCTGTATCTTAATTCAGGATCGGTCAGCCCGTGCCATTTCTCTGGCATCGGACGCACCGATTTGGACAATACCACCAGTCTCTTTACATTTATCGTTTTTTCCCCGGTTCTTGTGACAAACAGTTCACCCTCCACTCCGACGAAATCACCTACATTAAGCAATTTCCTGAACACCTCGTAATTTTCCCCGCCAATATTGTCTCGCTTTATATATATCTGAATTCTGCCGGTAGAATCCTTGACATGAGCAAAAGACGCCTTGCCCATAACGCGCATTAAAACAATTCTGCCGGCGACAATAACCCTGCTTCCCTCCGGCTGCAATAATGCCTGGGCAGCCATGTGAGTGGTCTTAAACCTTCTTGGAAAAGGCTCTATTCCCTTCTCCCTCAAAAGAAATATTTTCCGGTACCCTTCGTTCACAATTACATCTTTGGTCATTTTTTTGATTCAACCGCCTCCTTTACCATTTTAACGAGATTCTTCGGCTCAAACGGCTTCTCCAGAAAAGCAAAAACATTCGAAGAAATTTCAAACAAATCCTTTATCTGCCCCCGGGCCGTAAGAATTATAACGGGTATATCGTTAAGTTTTTCGTTCTCCTGGAGTTTAGACTGGAATGTATAGCCGTCCATTTCCGGCATCATCACGTCCAATAAAATGGCGTCGGGCACATCAGCCTTCTTCATCTTGGAAAGCAATTCGTACGCCTCTTTTCCATTGAAGGACTCTATTACTTCAAAACCCTCTTTTTCCAAAACAACCTTGAGGAGATACACAAGGTCTTTTTCATCATCAATAATCATCACTTTGGGCATATTTATTCTCCTGAATACCAGCGATAAAACCGGAAAACCGCACTTTACGCAAGCAACTGCCTTTTTCCTTTATCCGGATTAATGATAATTTTAGCAATTGGCGGAAACTAAAAACAAGAAAATTCTGCAAAAAGTTCCACACAAAGGTAAAAAAATGCATTTTGCCGCGGCGCCGTAAAAAAGGTAAAATAAAAGCACCGAAAACAAGGAGAGAAAATGAGCATTGAAAAAACGCTTATCTTGATTAAACCGGACGCAATTTTCAGAAAACTCACCGGACTTGTTCTCTACAGACTGGACAATGCCGGTTTTGAAATGATAGCCGCAAAAACGGTGTCCGTTACCGAGGAACTTGCCCGCAAGCACTATGAGGCGTTAAAGGACAAGCCCTTTTTTGAGGAGCTCGTGAAATTTATAATGGGAAAATTCCACAATATACCGCGCAATAGAATTTTGGCTTTGATTTACAAAGGAGAAAACGCCATACAGGGCGTGCGCGAGATTGTGGGAGCGACAAATCCGGAGGATGCCATGCCCCACACAATACGCGGCTCTCTTGGCAAAATATCCACCAAAGGGCTTTTTGAAAATGTTGTTCACGCCTCGGGTAACAGGGAAGACGCTGAACGGGAAATAAAGCTATGGTTTAATCCGGAGGAAATAATAGAATGAAGCAAGCGGTGTTTTCGGCAATCATCTTTCTCTTTGCCGCCAATTCCTTCGCGCTTAAAGGAAAGCACGTTTTTATTACTACCGACGATAACTGGACGCTGCATGCTCTTTATCATAATCCCTATTCGGATTCCCAGGAAGGAGACTTTTTTCTCCTTATTCACACGCAAAGAAAAAACCTTTACGAGTTTTCGCACTTTATGAGGCAAATTGAAAAACGGGGTTACGGTTATCTCGCTCTGGATTTGAGAGGACATGGAAAAAGCTTGACCGCACCCAACGGTTCCACCACAACTTATAAAACATTTCGCACGGGCGGAATAGATAATCAATACAACAAAATGACAAGGGACATAGACGCCGCCGTCAAATTTCTGCGGGAACACCAGATAGAGGAAAAAAGAATTATACTCATGGGAACAATACTCGGGGCAAATTTGGCCATAAAAGCGGCCGCCATAAACCAAAATATAGGCGGGGTTATAGCGCTTACCCCGATTTTAAACGCAAATGACGTGCGCTCGGTAAATCCCCTGAGAGCCTACGGTAAAAGACCCATATTTTTAATCTCAAGCGCAAGAGGAAAAAGGCAGTATAAAGAATTTCAGCTTCTAAACGACATTGCAAAAACGCGCAGCGGAAAAGAAAATGTCACCGTATCCATCCAAAAAAGAGGAGTGGGAGCAAAACTCTTAAATTCCTACACTATCGGCCAAATATTCGTCTGGGTGAAAAATTTTAAACTCCCTACAGTGTATATCAAAAAGGAGCAACCGAAAGAAATTGAAAATGCGGAAATCTCTGGGGAAATAGAAAAAGATATTCAAGAAACAGAATCCTTTTTTGCAAGGGAAAACGCCGATAAGGAAAATGAAATTTCTGATGAAACAGAAACGGAAGATGAAGGGCAGTAAAAATAAATTTGAGGCCTACCGGCAACTTCCTACGGAACAACCCAACCCGAAAACCGAAAATATAGACAGAATCCCCCTCAGGAAAATTCTTGAAAAAATAAACGGCGAGGACAAACTGGTTCCCCGCGCCGTCGGAAAAACGCTGCCCGCCGTGGAGAGAGCCGCCAGAACGTTGTCAAAAGTCTTTCTTTCAGGAGGAAAAGTCTTCATGGTCGGAGCAGGCACAAGCGGAAGACTGGCGGTAATGGAAGCAGCCGAACTCATCCCGACATTTGGGGTAAAGCCCGGGCGTTTTTCGGCAATAATGGCAGGAGGAAAAAAGGCGGTTTTCACTCCCGCCGAAGGAGCCGAGGACAAAGGTGAAAAAGGTTATAAAGCAATATTTTCCAGAGCAAAAAAGGGAGATATGGTTATAGGAATAGCCGCAAGCGGGATAACTCCTTTTGTAGAAGGGGCATTAAAAGCGGGAGCGAAAAAAAAGGCAAAAACAGTTTTGATAACAACAAATTCAAAAAAAAGATTCAAAGCAGACATTGTAATTTCAGTCGATGTCGGTCCGGAGGTCATCTCCGGTTCAACACGCATGAAAGCCGGAACAGCCAGCAAACTAATACTCAACATGCTGACCACATCTTCAATGATAATATCGGGAAAGGTCTATAAAAACTGGATGGTTGACCTCAAGCCTACATCCCGGAAACTTATTCATAGAGGAATCCGGATAACTTCAGTCCTCACGGGTATTGCTCCGGAAAAAGCCGCAAAACTTCTGAAAGAAACGAAATACAATGTCAAAACCGCCGTAGTGATGGCAAGACTTGGAGTAAACCTTCGGGCTGCAAAGAAACTCTTAAAACAAACCAAGGGCTTCTTAAAAAACGCTCTTCGTACGTGACCCCGAAAGAGTCCAATTTTACAAACTAGAAAGAATATTAGTACTCTTTATATAAATTGAGAAGAATCTTTTCATGTATTTTGTCTACGCTCTTAGGATTCGCCGAATAATTGTTCATTATGAAAGCAAAAGATAAAATTCTCTCCGATTTCGTCCTCAAATAGCCGCAATACGCTCTCACCTTTTTCAAAGAACCTGATTTGATTTTCAAGTTTTTTTCAAGCAGAGTCCCCTTGCCAAAGTACTTTATATGCCCTTTCGCCCCTTTTTCGCCCGGCGAAACAAGCGAATCATAAAAATCATAAAAATACTCGCTTTTATAAACCTTTACCAGAGCATTTGAAAAAAGTTCGGCTGGCGCTTTGTTGAGGCGCGAAAGACCCGAGCCGTCCTCGAAATTGGAAGATTTCACATCCAGGTCCTTCATCGTCAAAAAACTTTTCAGTTTTTTTATCCCATCAACCAAACTTCCGTTTCCCCCTCCGGCGACAGATAAATGCCTGAGAAGAATTTCGGCGTAAAGGTTAAAGCTTTTAGTGTTTGTCACTTTGACTATATCTTTTAACGGCGGAGACAGAGCGCGCGCTATTTCGGTCTTTCCCGAATAATCTATTTTTTCATCTAAACCAGACACCCAGCCTCTGACTTTTATGCCGCTTTTTTTCATTTGCCTCAGAAAATACTGCCCCGCAAAGAGACCCGGATCGGGCAAGGCTCCCTTTATACAAAACTTTTTATGTCCTTTCGGCAATGTTCCTCTCAAAATTGCACGATAATTTTTGGGCATATTGAAAATATATCCGTTATCCCCCGAATTTTCAGGTCCGGTCTTCATTAAATTGATAAATTTCATCTCATAAATCCTGGGCTCCATACCGAGCAACCGGGCGCTTCCCCCAACCCTGCTTGAAGGTTTAAAGCAGAGACGATAAAGGTTATCGTTTATTGAAAGGGCTGATGGCCAGGCGGCATAGTAATTTCCGATATCTTCCCACGCCCATGTTGGCGAAATCTCAATCCCGGAAAACAATGTGTCATCAGAGTAAATAAATCCGTTCACCACTTTTACGCCGCGCTTTTTGAGTTCTTCAATCCACGGCAAAAACACCTTTTCAAGCGGAGTGGCTCCCTTGAGAATGTGCGAGCCGAAAGAAGGGTCGCCTCCCCCCTTTATATACAGATTCCCGTCAAGCACACCTTTCTCGATTTTTCCGTCCATATAAAGACCGGTTTCAAACTGATGTCCGGGACCGAGCACATCCATAGCTGCCCAGGTAGTCAAAACCTTCATTATACTGGCGCAAATGAGAGGATATTTGGAATCAAAAGAAAGTACATCCGAACCATTGTGCGCCTTTTTTACACTTACCGACCAGAGAGCGTTCTTAAATTCCGGCTTCCTTTTCGTTCTTTCAATAATTAATTTCGCATTTTCAGCACATCCTTCCTCCATTTCTTTTTCAAACGCCCGAGCGTTGTTGGGAAGAATGGCAAAAAAAACAAACAAGACAAGTTTAACGGAATTTCCTGGAACGCGGATGTGCCTTATCATACACCTTCCTCAATTTTTCAAGCGAAACGTGAGTGTAAATCTCGGTAGTGGCGAGATTTTTATGTCCTAACATTTCCTGGACACTTTTAAGATCGCATCCTCTATCCAGAAGATGCGTAGCGAAAGAATGCCTGATCGAATGCGCCGTGATGTTTCTCGCAAATCTCGCTTTCTTAGCCATCTTTTTGATGACCAGAGCTATTCCGGCATCGCTCAAGCGCCCGCCCCTTCGATTGACAAAAAGGGGGTGCCCCCCCAGAGAAAGAACATTTCTCATTTCCAGATATTCCCTCAGAATCTCAAGCGCATTATCTCCGACTGGCGTTATCCTTTCGGCACCACCTTTCCCGCGCACTCTTGCAAAACCGGAAATAAAATCCACGTCTCCCACATTCATTGAAGCAACCTCGCTTCTTCTCATGCCGGTGGAATACATAAAAACCAAGATGGCAAAATCTCTGAAAGCAAATTCATAAGATTTTCTGTTTTCGAAATTTCCGGGACGATTATACTCTATAAGTTTTTCTATTTCCCCTTCGGTCATAAATTGCGGAAGTCTTTTTTCTTTTTTGGGCGCATGTATCAAAACGAATGGGTCGGTTTTCAATTCTCCGACCGAAATAAGATAATTGACGAACGACTTCGCCGAAGATATTTTCCTTAGAAGGGTGTTTCTGGAAATTTTTTTCTCTTGAATAAATCCCATGTAATTGCGCAGAAAAAATCTGCCCTCGATGTCCCGCGGCCGGTCAACTTTCATTTTTTCGGCGCATTCAATGAATTCCAGAATATCACTTCTGTACGCTCTTATGGTATGCCGGGAAAAATTTCCCGCACTTTTCAGATGAAGGATGAAATCTTCCAGAAACTTACGCATGTAAACATGTCTTCCAGGCACAATAAACTTTTTGCCCCAATTTTAACTCTAACGAACTTACTCTTTTTCCTTGCGAGCGCGTTTT
>CALEIX010000154.1 GCA_937898825.1 uncultured Elusimicrobia bacterium
CCATAAAACTTCTGGTCTCCGACGTTTTAAGACTTGACCCCGGCAGAGGCGACACCATAACGCTCACACAAACGGAAATGTTGCCATGGTGGAAATCCTTTCTCGATTCTCCTTCAAATCGCCGAATAATCGTCATATCGCTGATAGGCGCTTTTCTCCTGACTATCTTATCACTCCTGTTCTACGCTCTGGCATCCAATCTTTTTAAGGGCGCCATAGATTATGCCAGAATGAGCGCCATGACATCAACACGCCCGATAGAGGCAGGCGGGCCGGCGAGTCCCGGCTTTGCAGAAGGGCTAGCGGCACCAGAGCAAGAGGGGGGAACGCTTCCCGAAATCATGGAGGCTGAAGGCGCAGACGTTACAAGACTCCTTGAATCAGAGAAAGCCTTTGGCTTCCTTGAAAAATTTTCGCCGGAGGAAATAAGCGACATCTTAAGCAGCGAGGACCCCGAAGACCTGGCAGTGATTATTGCCTTTCTGGCCGATTCCCATCCCCATGTGTCGTCAAAACTTCTTCTCGCCTTCCCTGACAATATCCGGCCCCAAATTACAAAACACATAATAGATTTAAAGCAGGTTGAACCAGAAAGACTGATGGAAATTGAAAATAATGTGCGCCTTAAAATAGAGCGTTCTCTTAAGGGTAGTGAAAAATTGGGAAAACTCCTGAGCATTATAAACGCCGATGAACGCTCAAAGATAATAGATAATCTGCCCGATGTTGACCCAAAAACTTTGGACAAAATCAAGGAATCGCTTGTGACCTTTGACGATATATGCCGGCTGGACGCCAAAAACCTGCGAGTCATTCTCATGGGAATGCCATATCAGGAATGGGCCACTGCGCTTCACGGCGTTTCGGACAGCGCCAAGCGTCACGTGGTAAACATATATCCGGAAGAGATAAGGGCGATAGTCAAGGACCTGCTTTCGGCAGAAAAAGAAAGGCATGAAATCATATCGGCCAGGGCGAAAATCATAACCACAGTTCTGGACATGACCGCCAAGGGCAAAGTTTCCCTCAGGAATATCAGAGGATAAATGGCAGGAAAAGAAACCAAGATGCATTCTGAAATTTCATATCTCTGGGAGGCGCTTGAAAGAGCGCAGGAGAGCGAAAATCTGGCGCGCAAAAAGGTAAACGAAATTGAGTCCCGCCACAACCAGATTAAAAGCCGCATAATTCATCTCGAAAAAACAATAAGAGAGAAAGATATCCTTCTAAAGGATGCCCGCGAGAAAATTGAGAACTTGACAAAGAAACTGGAATCTGATGCCGCCGCCCTTGATAAAGCCGCGCAGCTGGAATCGTTGTTTAGAGATTCTCAGAACAGGGCAGAAGAAATAAATGCGCGGATAGCGTCACTGATAAAAGAAAAAAAGTTTGATGAAATGAAAATATCGCAATTGGAGGCCAGAATCAGCGAGCAACAGGCCATTTGCAAGCAGAAGGATGAGCTCGCGGAAGAACTGCGCCGCAGAATGGACGGCATATTGTCTCTGCCGGAAATCATGCGTTCTCTCGGTGAAAACGCTGAGCAGGGTGAAATCATAAAAACCCTTTCCCAAAAATCGGAGAGATACAAATGGAAAAGCAACCAGCTGGCAAAAGAAGTTGAAAGATTCAAGGCGGATAACGCACTCCTGAAAAAAAAGATTGACGAAGTAAACCGCAAACTTAAAAAAATGGCAGAAACACTTGAGGAAGCCGAGAGCGAAG
>CALEIX010000155.1 GCA_937898825.1 uncultured Elusimicrobia bacterium
TGATACGGCGACCACCGAGATCTACACCGTCTAATTCGTCGGCAGCGTCAGATGTGTATAAGAGACAGAATTTATACAGAAGGAGTATAGATAATGAGCGGAACCACAGAACTTAAGGAGTTGTTTTTTAAGTCCATTTTTGAAAAATCTTCCGAAAGCATGGTTTTAATAAGCGAGAAAGGCGAAATAAAACTTGTAAATAACAATTTTCTCAAATTGTTGGGGTATGAAAAGGAAGAAATAGCGGATAAGAATTTTAACCACCTTTTATTGGAAAAGGACCATGCTTTTTTTTTAAAGTTTCTGGAAAACGTTAAGAAAAGCGAAACGGTGAAAAATTTCAAGTTTTATTTGTTGACCGCTTCCAGAAGTATAGTTCGTCTTTTCATATCGGCGGATGTATTGAAAGATGAAAAAGGCAAAGTCGGGGGTTTTTATCTGTCAATTTCGCATGTTCAGCCCGACGATTGGTCTTCCCTCAAGGACCCGTATGTTTTTCAGTCAGTCGCGAAAAAATTGGGAAAGCTCACTTCCGTCGGACAACTGACTTCCGTGTTTGCGCACGATATTAAAAATCCCTTGCATGTCATACTTTCCACTTCGGAGCTTATGCATGGGGAAAACACCAACGAAAAACTTAAAGCAAGCATTGAACTAATCTCGCGAAATGCCCGGAGGGCTTCGAGAATAGTGAAAACCCTTCTTGACTTTTCAAGGAGCGGCATGTGTCAGCTGAGACCTTATTCGCTCAACGATATAGTGGATTGTGTCACAGAGCTGTTTGAGAGTTCCCTGAAAAATTCCAGAATACAAATGGAAAAAAATTTGGGAAACATACCGAAAGTCTTTCTCGATTCAAATTACTTAAATAGCGTTGTCTACAATCTAATATTAAATTCTGTGGAGGCATTAGGAGACAAAGGAGGGAAAATAGTGATTTCCACTGCTTTGTGCGGCGGAAAGGTTTGCCTGAAGATAACAGACAACGGAAAAGGAATAGATAAGAACATGATGAAAAACCTTTTTCGTCCCTTTTTTACCACAAAAGAAAGCGGCACCGGGCTGGGGCTTTATCTCGCCAAACAAATAATAAACGAACACAATGGCAAAATAGAAATAGATTCCAGGCCATATAAAGGCACTACGGTAACCTTAACCTTTTCTGAAATGGTTTAATGTATGGGGCATATACTTATAGTTGAGGATGACAAAGACACCAGATACGTTTTGAAGGTTGTTCTGGAAGGCAAAAAGCATAAAGTCAAAGAAGCAGATTCGGGGAAAAACGCTCGTCTTCAAGTTGAAAATCATATATTTGACGCCGTAATCCTGGACAGGGTATTAGGTGATGTGGACGGACTGGAGGTCCTGGAAGAAATCAAGCGGGATGACCACAGCCTTCCTGTAATCATTCTTACCGGGCACGCTGATGTTCAAAGTGCCGTCAAGGCTATGAAATTGGGAGCCATGGATTATTTGGTCAAGCCTTTTAGCAATGAAGAACTTGTTTTTTTGGTAGAGAGGGCGGTTAAGGAACGAAGAATCATGCGAGAATTTGACGCGCTCAGGCAACATATAATGACCTCAAATTCCAGAGAAATCGTCTTCGGCGAAAGCAGAGCAATAAAACATGTTATAAGTCAAATTTCCCATGTGGCCAGAACCGACTTGACGGTTATTTTGACGGGTCCTTCAGGTTGCGGAAAGGAAGTTTGGGCGAGGCAAATTCACAGACTAAGTTTACGAAATAGAAATCCGTTTATCCCGTTGGACTGCGGAGCGTTGCCTGAGAATCTGGTTGAAAGCGAACTTTTCGGCTATGAGAAGGGCGCCTTCACCGGTGCTGACAAAATGAAAGAAGGATTGCTTGAAATTGCCTACGGAGGCACCCTCTTTCTTGACGAGATTTCAAATCTTGCACTTTCAACTCAGGCCAAGCTTTTAAGGGTTTTGCAGGAAAGGAAAATCAGGCGTCTTGGCGGCAAAAAAGATATACCCGTAAATGTCAGGATAATAGTTGCTTCAAATAAAAACCTGCTTGATTCCATGAAAAGGGGTGAATTCAGGGAGGATCTTTTTCATCGACTGAATCAGTTTTCAATAAATTTGCCTTCGTTAATGGAGAGGAAGGAAGATATTCCAGCCCTGAGCATTTATTTCTTAAAGGAAGCAAACAAAACCCTGAAAAAAAGTGTCAGAGAAATTTCAGAGGGAGCAATGAAAGTTTTGCTTGAATATAGTTGGCCGGGTAACATAAGGGAGTTGAAAAATACTATAACCCGGGCGGCACTAATGACTGATAAGGTAATATATCCCGAACATTTTGGTTTTCAAAATATTGAAATTCCTTCTTTACCAAACGATATACCCGAAGAAGAGGATTTAAACCTGAAATCAGCTATTGAGAGTGTTATGAGTGATGTAGAAAAAAAGGTGATTGAGCGCGCATTGTCTAAAACCGCCGGCAATAAATCCGCCGCGGCAAAGGCATTGGGAATTGATAGGAAATCACTTTATTTGAAGCTGAAGAAATACCAAATACTTCCTAAAACATAAGTTATTTATTGCCACTAAGCGTGGAATAATTTCCACATATCCCTGTGGAATTATTTCCCCAGTGTAGATGTTTTTCCACACTATTTTTATTTACAAGGAGGAAATAAAAAAGCAACATCCGCAATGTAAAATTAGCAAATTATTGGCAACCAGAATTTAATCGTGGTTTTGGCAAGAATGTTGCTATACAAATATTTAGCAGTCGCAAGCGAACTTAGCGAATAAATTTTGGAGGCAAAAATGAGTATCAGAAAACTTTTAATAGGTATTTCAATTTCCTTAGCTTCGTTGCAATGGGTTTTTTCAGCCCCGCCATATATAAATTACCAGGGACGGCTTATTGATTCTTCGGGGAATCCATTGAGCGGGACATATAGCATTACTTTCAGAATTTACGACGCTTCCACCGGCGGAACTGAAATATGGTCGGAGACTCAGAATGTAACTACTGACAACGGGATTTTTAATGTATCTTTGGGAGCGTCAACCGCTTTAACCTCCTCAGTTTTTTCATCTGACGATAGATATTTGGAAGTGCAGATAGGAAGTGATTCTCCCATGTCTCCAAGGACCAGGTTATTATCCGTGCCTTATGCTTTAAGAATCAGTTCATATGGCTGTGCGAATGGCGAAATATTAAAACTTTCCGGCGGGGCATGGACCTGCGCCGCCGATAACGCGGGTGCCGGAAGCATGTCTACGGAAAGCGGGGATACGCAAATAGTTTCGGCCACCGCAGTTTTGGATTTTCAAGGGAATCAATTTATTATTTCGGAAAGTCCCTCGGGCGAAGCCAATGTTTCCCTGAATTCTTCCAGCGTAACTTTAATGGGAAATACTTTTAACGGTGCAAATCAGCTGGTAAAGTTGGACGGCAGCGGCGCGTTGCCGGCCCTCACGCAGGACATAAACGCGAACAGCTGGGACCTGGTTAACGTGTCATCCGTGGAATTTACGAGCGCAGTGGGCATAACGAGCGCGACCGCTGCAAATTATGGGGGCATATATGTAAGCACGCACGCGTATGTAAGCGGCAATGCATACGCAACCGGATTTTACGGTGACGGTTCAGGACTTAGCGGGGTTGTAACATCGGAAGCAGATCCCATTTTTACTGCGGCTGAAGCGTATAATATCAC
>CALEIX010000156.1 GCA_937898825.1 uncultured Elusimicrobia bacterium
GAAGGGGAGAATAACTTTGCAATTTGCACTTTGCAACCTTCATTTTGAAATGTTGTATTCACGATGTGAATACAAGACGTTAAGCGCGATGGCTCAATACAGAATGCAGAATGCAAATTGAAAAATGCAAAATAGAAGCGATTTAAAGGAAGGGGAGAATAACTTTGCAATTTGCACTTTGCAACCTTCATTTTGAAATGTTGTATTCACGATGTGAATACAAGAGGTTATGAAAAACCGTAACTTTTTTGTAACCTTTTATTAATCAATGTGAAAATCCTAAAATATTAGCATATAATCATGGTTCGTTTAATCCTTTTTATTTTTCTCTTGTTGCCGCTTTGTGTTTGTGCTGAGGTGTCTATTAAAGAACTGGGGAGGAACGCTCTTACAGTTATTGTCAGCGAAGTAAGTAATCGTGATTCAGATGTAAGGGCGCTTTCCTGCGAGATACTCGGAGAAATCGGGAACAGGTCGGCTGTAAAACTTTTGAAAGAGAGATTAAGTGACCCTTCCAAATATGTTCAGATTTCAGCAGCCGGGGCGCTTTATAAACTGGGGAATAAGGATGGCCTGAGCACGCTTCTTGGAATAATAAAAAATGTTCCCGGGCGCAAACCAATACTCAATGACCCTTTGCTTCAGATGAAAGTAATCTCACATAACAAAATCAGGGAAAAAGCGATAGAGGTTTTTGCGCAACTTGTTCGGAAAAAGAGCATGAAACTGCTTTACGCTCTCAAACGCGATGAATACGGGATAGTCAGGGACGCCGCTTCAAGGCAGCTGGCGAAACTTGGCGATGAGGAGGAAATAAAGAAATTTATTTATGCTCTCGGAGATGAGGACGAGGGCATAAGGTATGAAGCGGCAAGGTCACTTGCCAGGATTTGCTCGGACGATTCTTTGCATGCCTTGAAAAATCAAATAAAGATAGAAACTTCAATACGGGTGAAAATCGCTATCCTGGATTCATTTTTATGCGTGCGAAAAAAAAAGAAGATTATGATGGAGATGCTGAAACTGAGTTTATCCATGAATCCCACCATAAAATTCAAAGCGGTTAGCGTCCTTTCGGAGATAAAACAAAAGGGATTGCCTGAGAAACTTGAGGATATATACAGGGAGAACAAGGATTTGGGAGTAAAACTCGCGGCGATGAAAGGAATGGTGTTAAACGGCAGCCGGCCGGATATTTCGCTTATAAAATCAGGCATGCGGGCAAAAGAGGAAGAAATAAAGGAACTGCTGCTTGATTTGCTGGAACTGCTGTCTTTTCAGAAGGCAAAACCTTTTTTGATAGATCTTCTGAAAGACCCGAATTACAAAATCAGGCTTTATGCGGCTGGACAAATTCTAAAAAGGCTGGCTAAAAAATGAAATTCGGCATAAGAAGGATAATAATTATATGCAGCGGCTTCATTGTATTTAATGAGCTCGCGGTTGCTCAAAATGCTCCCCAGTTTAGACCGCGAAAAGCCGGGTCTTATGCTAAGTTCTCGCCTCTTTCATATTCTCTTAGGCCCCTGCGCGCCAGACCTTCTGCAAAACGGATAAAAGCGTTTAAGGACTTTAAGGCTAAGACTTCTTCAAGGTGGAAGGTCCGGTTTAATCCCCGAACGGCACTTCCGGAGTCTTTGGCTTTCGGCAAAACTTCTTCTTATACCGGTTCTCCAGAAGAGATAGCGGAAAAGTTTGTAAAAGAAAATAAAAATCTTTTAAGCGTGGATTTTTCAAAATTAAGATTGGTGCTCAAAAGAAAGGCTCTTGGAGTAACGCATTTAATGTATGAGCAGTTTGAAAACGACATTAAAGTGGAGTTTTCATATGTCAAATTGCACATAGATGAAAACCGGCAGGTCATAGGTTATCAATCGAGATTTGAACCCGATATAAAAGTCCCTTCTTCGCCCGCGGTCCCGCGTGAGAATGCCGAATTGAAAGTTGCCACCGAAGTAGGCGGTTACGCGCGTTTTGAATCGGTATTGGTGTATTATCCAGATGAATTTGAGGGGAAGGTGAAATTGGCGTGGAAGGTCAAGGTGCGCGGAGGCAATAAAAAGGGCAGGTGGATTTATTATGTAGACGCTGGCACTGGCGAGATCCTTTTTAAATACGATACATTGATGTACGCCTGCGTAAGTCCCTTCAATAAAGCGACCGGGACGGTCAGGGGAATGGTTTATGAAATATCCCCTATACCTGACGGCGATTTTGATGCCCCGTATGTGCCGCAGGTAGAAAAGCCCTTTGAAAATCAATACATCTGGATAGGCGATTACTCTTCACACACGATTGTAAATAACGGGGAGTATTGTTCAAAGGCCGACGGCAAAATTTTTTCTACGCTGAAAGGGCCCTATTTCAGCGTGGTTAATTTTATGGGCCCCAGCGCCCATTATTACAATACTACCGGTCAGTGGAATACCGCTTCAACCCCGCTCTCTTCGCCATCTCCTTATGAAAGCAACAGGGAATACAATTATTCAGTATCGCTGAGTGATACCTGGAGTTCGCAGAGCAAAGGCTTTGCTATGGTGATTCCGCGTTTTACTTCGTTTGATGTGGGCTGCATTGATTCCTGCGGCGACGTATCCGACAATGATGAAGTTTATGTGAAAGACTCTGGCGGCGAAATCAAGGGAGCGTATATAGGCTTGAGAACGTCCTCTTTTTTCGGCCCGTTGGTGGAAAATCCTTCTTATAATGTTTTTCTTAAAACGGATAGCATCGGCGTTTACAGTGGTTTTGAGATAGACATATCCAGTTATTTGGTTTTAAGTTCGACGTCAGGTGCTGACAATGCCACGGGCTCGATATTATGGTCCACCTCCACCACGCCGAATACCACTGACGACGAGGTTAATGTCTTTTACCACCTGAACAAAATACACTCTTTTTTTGCCAACAATCTCAATAAGGACAAGGATGGAAGCCCTAAGGTAATAAACATAAACGAACAATTGCCGGTTATGGTGAATGTTTTCAGTAATAAAACGGTTCCGGGTTGGTGCAACGATCCCAATACCATGGAAAACGCGTACTACGACTTTGAACACAATAACATAATGTTGGGAAGAGGATTGCTGGATGGAGAGGGTCGGTATCATAGTTTCGCGCTGGACGGCACCGTGGTAAGACATGAATTTGTCCATTATGTGGTCAATAAAATCTATCCCATAATAAATTTCGGAGAATTTGGCGCCATTTCTGAGGCAATGGCCGATTATTTTTCTCTGACTTCGCTGAAATATGAAGGTGTAAATACAAGTGTTTTAGGTAATTTTTTGGGTACGGGAGAGGGGGCAAAAAGGGATTTATCCGGGAGTAAAATTTTTCCCGGGGAGTGGGTCGGCGAGATACACGACGACAGTTTATTTCTTTCCCAGTCATTGTGGGATTTAAGAGGAGGAGCGAACGCTCTGGGTAACGTCGGAGCGGCTGTCTCTTATACACATCTGACGCTGCCGACGAATTAGACGGTG
>CALEIX010000157.1 GCA_937898825.1 uncultured Elusimicrobia bacterium
GAATTTAGCAAAGACTATCGTATCACCCACCTTAATTTTCTCAGCAAGCTCTTCATCTGTCCCTACCTCAACAACCTTGCCTGATCGTGGTTTTTCCTTTGCCGTGTCAGGAATTATAATTCCGCCTTTTACAACTTCTTTGGGCTCCAGAGGTTTTACTAAAACCCTGTCGCCAAGCGGTTGTATCTTTATCTTTGTGGTGCTTCCCATAACTACCTCCTTTGCCGTTAATTTAAGGAATTATTGTTAGCAACATACATCTTATATTGCTAATTATATCACACCTTGAAAAGATATGTCAATAGCAGAATTTACGAAGGTTTGCTAATTAATCAACTTGATGAAAAACCTGAATTTCGTTCCCCCCGCTTCAATTATATCGTCATTTTTCAATTCCACTTTTTCGGTTAGCGGATTTCCGTTATACTTGACATAACCTTCTTTTATTGGAGTCAGAAAAAAACCGTTCGGGCGCATTGATATAACTGCGGCCATGTCGGGAGCGCTGCCGAAAAGACCGCTGCCTTTTATTGGTATGTTTGCCTGGCTTGATTTTCCAATGTAGACTGAAACCAAATTTATTTCGTATTCCTGCTTGTCAATTCTTCCGTCAAGAACTTCAAGAAAAGCTTTGGGCACTTTCTTGTCAGCTTCATTTACGGATGGGGTGGATATTTTAGGGCTTGCTGTTGCCGTTTCAGGTTGCTTCTGACTGGAAGCGGAAGATGCTTTTTCGTCTCCGACAAAAACGAGAGAATACTTTATTATGCCTATGGAATCATTATGTTTCAATCCCGCCTTGACTATTTTTTTGCCGTTTACGAACGTTCCGTTTGTGGAATTTAAGTCTTCTACAAAATAACTTCCCGCTGCCTGGTATATTTTGCAATGGTGCCCGGAAACTGTCGGATGCTCAAGTACAATGTCATTATCGGGTTTTCGCCCCACCGCGAAAACCGGTTTATCCAAAGGAATTTCCTTGATGAAGGCTGTTTCAAATTTCAATAAAAGTTTTGCCATTCTTATTTTTCCAGATTAAACATGCTTTTAAAGGTTTCCTTCAAACTTTTTTTGGTCACGCTTCCCAGAATTACCGTGATATTGTCCGGACCACCATTTATATTAGCAGTTTCGACCAGTTTTTGGCAAGATGTTTTGTCGTCTAAATTTTCCATAATAACGCGCATCATGTCTTCTTCGCTTATCGCCTTGAATAAACCATCAGTGCAAAGTATTATTCTGTCGTTCGCTTCCAGCAAGAGCTCATAGATGTCTATGGACGGATTCTTCTGGGTGCCAAGCGCTTTGGTCAGTATGTTTTGAAGAGGCGATCTGTCCGCCTGTTCTTTTGTCATAACTCCTTTTCTGACATGTTCCATGACAAGCGAGTGATCGGTTGTCAGTTGCTTGAGAACGCTGCCCCTTGCCAGGTAAACTCTTGAGTCTCCGATATGCGCTATCGACAGTTTGTTTTTTTTCCCAAAATAAACTGCGCTCAGCGTGGTGCCCATGCCTTTGTTTTTCTTATCGGATGTGGCGGCTTCATGTATTATGCTGTTCGCCAATTTGGCCGCGAAAGCCAGCTGATTGGCCTCCAGAGAAAAGTTTTCATCGTATTCGGGAGGTTTTATCTGGGTGGCAAGCATTTCCGCGAACTTATCTCTTGTTACAGTAACCGCTATATTACTTGCGAC
>CALEIX010000158.1 GCA_937898825.1 uncultured Elusimicrobia bacterium
GCTTCCAATAGTTCAATATGATATTGGAAAATCCAAAGAAGCCGAAAAAGATTTTTCCGGAGCTGAAAAGGTATACGAAAAATTTCTGACTTCTTTTCCAGAGCATTTTCTCGCCCCGGAAATCCATCACTCTCTGGCCAGAATTTACGAAATCACAAATAAACCGACCAGGGCCAAAGAAGCATACGAAAAAATAGCTGTTCTATATCCTCAGACCGCCTGGGCCCGGGTAGCGAAAAACAAACTAATGCCGCAAAAGGGGAAATAAAACTATTCCCAAATTCCCTGCGACTATATTTAATCTATTTTATCCTTATATGCCAGATTTTATGTCACCCCCCTTGACAGATTTGATTTTATTATGTAAAAATATAAATGCTCTGTTAGGAGCCTTCCAAATTCAAACGGGAAGTTTTTGGAAGGTCCGCAAAACAAGACTAATGCGGAGCGCCCAAAAGGCGCTTCTCCTTAGGGAAACGTAGGCCCCGGCAAGCGGGGCTGCCCTATCCGCAAAAGCGGATAAGAGCAAAGCTTCGCCGCAGCTTAAAGTGTCAGGCATATTAGCGGCGGACAAGCCCCGAAGGCAGACCTGCTACTAAAATTTAGCGGGCAGGCCCGAGGGCCCACGAAAAAAAATAAGGAGGAGTGATAAATGAAAAAAGTGTTAGCGATAACAGCGGTTCTTGCGCTTCTCACTTCAGTCGCAAGTGCGGAGCTTCTCAAGAACTTCAAGTACGACGGCAGTCTGGAAGTGCATTCAGTAAGCGTCAATAATGGCACTAACTATAACTCCGACGCGGAAGACGCTTATGCTCAAACATTAACAAGGTTAATGATAGGAATGAACTTCGACCTCACCGATGATGTCAATGCTCAAGTAACAGCTATAAAAAACGACAGGATGCATGGCACCGGTGCGCAAACCATGAATGGAGTTCAAAACTTGATAACCTTCCAGGAAGCGTATCTGAATCTTAAGAATGTTTTTGGCATAAACAGCCAAAAAATTGGAAGACAATTCTACGGCAATCCAGGAGACCTTGTGATTTATTACGGCCCTCTCGGATGGCCTTATAACCTGGCTTTGACGGTTAACGCCCTTGACGCATGGAGTGCCGTTTACAGCAAAGACAAACTCACTGTTACGGCCCTTTGCGGAAAACAAAAGGAAACCGGCGACACTGGCACCCCAAGCGCGAAACGGGATATAAATGTTAATGGCTTGACCGTTGGCTATGATTTCTCAACATATCTTAACCCCACTGTCTATTTCTATCAAAAGAACGACAGGGATACGGTTCCCGTAGGAGCCGGCGTAGGTGTTTCGAACAAAGTTAATGTCATGGGAATAAAAGCCAATGGCAAATATCAAGGCATCGGCTATGGTTTTGAATACGCTCAAAACAGCGGCAAAAATTATAGCACCAGCATTGATTACAAAGGTTATGCCATGATACTGAACGCCAATTACAATGATCTGGACGCCGGATTCGGTAAATTCTCCTTTATGGGCGAATATTATCTCGCTTCGGGCGATGATGACGCCACAGACAGCGACAACAATGTTTTTACGGCCATCAACACCGATTTGAGGCCCGGCGTGATTTTTGGCGGTTTGGGTATCAACGGCGCTCCCGCCACTGGCATTGGTAATTTGACTGTCGGCATATTGGGCGTAAATTTTACTCCCGAAGCCATGGATAAACTTAATCTCGCGTTGAACTATTTCACCTATGCGCCGGTCGAAGATAAAGTTAATGGAACGAGCATCGGCTATGACGCCATAGGCAACGAAATGGATTTCATGGCTACATGGAATCATTCCGAAAATGTTTCAGTCAAAGGCTATTACGCGATGTTTTCGCCCGACAGCAAATTCGCGACAAATGCAGGCGCAACGAAAGACGACGCGACAACGATGTTGGGATTAAACTTCAACGTAAAGTTCTAAATACTTTCTCTTATAGTCTTTGCGGACTATAAAAGACAAAACCCCGTCCGCTTGCGGGCGGGGTTTTTTTCTAACCGACGCGGTTAGAATGGTTCTGAAATTATGTATAATTATTATCAATGAAAAAGGCCAGAAACTCACCGTATTTTTTGCTGCTTTCCATTCTATTACCGGCTGCCGCCCCCTTTAGTTCCTATGCCTTAACACTGGATATCCCGGTCAATATTGAAATAAAGGGTGCAAAGTATTCAAATCTGATTTACAAAGGCAACGCAGGCAATCAGTCTTATATTATTGAAACAGCCGGCGTGGGTTTCATAGCGAAAAACATTGCGCTGGAAAAAACCCTGAATTCATCTGTGGATGTTGGACTGAGTTTGAAAAGTTACAGTTCAGGGGCAAGCACGAGCGCCATAAATTCACCGCAATTCCAGAGTGCAATAAACAGATATCCCCAAAATAATGGAACCCTCTTTGTCGATAATGCTTATATAAAAATATATAAGTTCCTTAATAAAGATATAACGGCTACATTGGGGCGCCAACCTTTCGTTTTGGGTGGGGGCATAACCCTTTCGGATGATGGTCTGGGGTTTCCCGGGGTTCTTGTTGAATTTAACAAACCTCTAAGCAGCCGTTTCAAAACAGACATTTTCGCTTTCCGGATATGGAATTACACAAGAATGGTGAAAATACTGGGCACAAGAATCAACTTCCCTGCGGAAGAGGGACTATGGCAGGTTTACACCTTCGCAGATTACGACGAAGTGCCTCAAACGCTGAATGGAATAAACATAAAATCCAGGACAAAAATTTTTTCCGGTCTGCGCTACTTCGTGACAAAAAATAAAATAAACTTTGACGGAGAATTTATTCTTCAGCGCGGCTCAAAAAATAAATTAAGCGGGGGGAAAATAGATTACAAGGGATATGGTTTTTTAATAAAAGGCGAATGGCCCCAAAGAATGGGGTTCCTGGGAAAAGTACGGGCACATTTAGCATATGGGAAATCGTCCGGAAACGCTTCTGCCGCTTTAAAAGAAGACAGGGAATTCTTCCCCACTTTCGGGCATAAATATTCAGCTTTTGAAAGAAGCGGCTATGGGGAAATACTGGGCGCTTCCATATACGATATTTTACCGACCTCATCCACAACAAATGGGTTTCCTGAAGGTATAAGCGGAATGCGTTTGGTGAATGCCGGCATTACTTTTCCTTATAAAAAAGCTTTTATTAGCGCAGATTATACCGTCTTTAAGGGATTAAATAACTATATGGGGGGCTCTTTGCGCCTTGGCAGCGAATTCGATTTAAAATTATCATATTCCGCTGGCAAAAACATAAAAATAAAAGTCGTTTACGCAACCTTCAACCCCAAATGGCAGGAAAACCTTGAAACCACCAAATTGACCTCTTTTTCGATACAAGCCCGATTTTAACATAGCAAATGTAACTGTAGAGCTTTTCCGCCAAGCGGCCTGGGCGGCTGGACGGCAGGAAAATGCGAGGCTGTAGTGCAAGGCTTTAGCCTCGCCAAAATATCTCGTATCAACGTATCTACGTATCTACGTATCTACGTATTTGTCGTGGGTTGCAAACTTGCGCTGATATACACCAATCTACACACGGTAAGACGGCTGGACGGCTGGACGGCAGGAAAGGATAAGGGATAAAGGATAAAGGATAATTTAGGAGTCGGGAGTCAGAGCGCAGAGGACGCAAAAAACATTGAAGTCGCAAAGGACGCAAAATAATTTTACCCCGTAGGTTGGGTTTAGTGTGGTTTTGTCGGAGGAACCTGCGGGGTAAAATTCACGCAGAGGGCACAAAAAATTGTAGCCGCATAGCGAATCCGCCAAACGAACGGCAAACAGGGCTCTGCAAGAATTGGAAGAATATAAAAGACAAATTCACCCTTGCTTCTAGGTTCCCGCTTCCGCGGGGACAAGGCTTATTGCGTTCATAGAGTTCATAGCGTTGAGCGTTCATTGCGTTTATTGAGTTCAGAGAGTTTATAGCGTTCGTTGAGTTTATTGCGTTTATTTATCTCTTGCTCCGTTAGAGATAGGGCGCATATGCGCCCACGCCCACAGCTACAACCTTTTACAAATACATCCGCCATTTTCCTCTTTTCAGCATCTTTTAGATAAAATTTTAGCTCGCCCCGTTAGAAATGGGACACGCAAGAAATTATCTTTGTCTCACCATTAAAACATCTACTCTTATTACTCGCTTCATAGCTCTTACTTGAAAATTTAGTCCCGTTAAATTTCTAACGGGGCAAGTGTATCTCTAACGGGGCGGGCATGACAACGACGCATGCGGCAGTGTTGGCTGACTCCTGACTTACGACTTGTGTTCTTGTGCTCCTGTGCTCTTGTGACCTGTACCTTGTCCCTTGTAAACAGACTTTTCCCGTGAACCCGAAATGCCCACTTATCAACAGATTATCAACAATCCTTGCCATATACTTGACTTATATAAGGCATATATTGACATAATAAAGAATATATGTTAAAGTATGTGGCATATATTAATACCAACAGTTTATTAACAGGTTAACATATGGACAAATTCAAGCTGAGAATAAAACTCTCCTCCGGCGCAGAATTTGAAGCGGAAGGCAGTCTGGATTTTGTATCGCGTCAAAAAGCGGAATTCATAAGCGAAATCGCCAATAAAAGCGGGGGGGAGCCGGAAAATAGGTTTTATTTAGCTTGGAGCGACTTAACGATTGATGTCAGTGGCTTAAAAATCCTTAAAGGAAAATACCCTGAAATAACAACCAACGAGGCAGCCATACTGCTTATAGGCGCCAATCAATCCAACGATAAAAAAGGAATAAGCGCGATAAGACTCTCCAGGGCATTAAAATCAAGCGGTTATAAAATAATAAGGATAGACCGTCTTCTTTCAAATGAAATTAGAAACGCCGATATTGTGTTTTCCGGCACGAAACGCAACAGGGTATACACGCTCAGTCCGAAGGGTTGGGAAAAAACTCTCCTGATTGCGAAAAAGATAAACTATATTTTAAATCCTTGAATATCAAAATCCTAGCAGCGATTTAAATGTTTTTTTCACCGCGCTTTTGCCCGCTTCTTCTGCGCTTTCTTTGGCGGAATTTTCCACTTCTTCCTTAATCCTGCTTTTCATTCGCATTAAAACATCTTTCACATCAAAACTTCTTTGATATTTATTCCACTCGTTTTTATTCAAAAGGGTATATCCCTCTGGCACCTTAAACACGGCGGAAGTTATTCTCTTGATTTTGACACTTTTAACATCCATTTCATATTTCATCTCATCTATCAGTGCCCTCATCTTCAGGGGAATTTTACCTGTAGGATAACCTTCTGACATCGCGGCGGGAATATTCATAACTCTCATTTGATTCTGCGTGTATTTAAAAGCCGAAGAAAATCTCTTGTCTCCGGTAAGCCAGGTGTAACCGCTCATTTTTTCATTCCAGAACTTGTATTTTTCAGTTTTATAACCGAGAATTTTTCTGCCTTTTTTAATTCTTTTGAAGTTGATTTTAAAAGGAGACAACGCCTGCTGCGCCGATATTGGAACGAGCATTTTTTCATTTTTGGATCTTTCGCCTATTTCCTTGAAAGTGAATTCGCAAAACCCCTTTTGTTCGGGCATTATCATCCACATCACTTTTTTATCCAAACGGGTTATAATAACCGCCTTCCTATATTTTTTCCCGCCGGATTCTCCTCGCGCCGCAGGCAGTTTCATTTCAAGGCGGGAAGCCATAGGCACGATATATTGAGTAAAGCTGAATTTATTAATATTATCACCTGTGCTCATTTTAGAGATATACCTCATTATTACGCCCGAAAACGCCGGTGATATGGAAGTAAAAAGAAGAAAAAAGGAAATCAGAATTTTTATTTTCATAAATAGCCTCCTTAAATTCTAATACGTTTAAAAACATTTTAGCACATAGAGACAACTTATAAAAAGCGTTTTTTAGTATTTTGGCTTATTACTAATGAAATCCCTGGTTTTAATCGCACATTTGCAATGAGTTTTATCTGTATTTTTTACTTACGATAATAAATATTATGTTAACTTAAATCCTGCTCTTTCCCCCTTTTTATTTCCTATAATCCTTATTAGGCTGTCTCTTATACACATCTCCGAGCCCACGAGACCTCTCTACATCTCGTATGCCGTCTTCTGCTTGAAA
>CALEIX010000159.1 GCA_937898825.1 uncultured Elusimicrobia bacterium
CGAGATGTAGAGAGGTCTCGTGGGCTCGGAGATGTGTATAAGAGACAGTTCTTATTCATCTCGGCATAATTGCCTTTGTAATAATTTGCGTTTACCCCCTTTTGAGAATTTTTTCCGTTTCAATAAGACCGGGCGACAAGATAATTTCCACCGACCTGTCGCTATGGCCCGAAAACGCCACCTTTGTTTCATATCTCAAATTATTGAAAAACACATATTTCCTCAGATGGCTCTGGAATTCTCTTGTAATTACTGTTTCAACTTCTTTTATAGGCGTGTGCCTGGCGTCCACTGCCGCCTATGCGTTTTCAAGGTTCAAGTTTCCCGCGAAGAAATGGGGCTTGATAATTCTTCTCTCCACACAAATGATACCCGCCGGAATGCTCATACTTCCGCTTTTTTTGATGATTATGAAATTGGGTCTGATGAACACCTATCTCGGGATGATTATTGCCTATTCTGTTTCATCTCTGCCTTTCAGTATATGGATACTGAAGGGATACTATGATACCATACCCCGTTCGCTTGAAGAAGCGGCTTTGGTTGACGGCACGAATCAGATTGGCGCTTTCTGGAGAATTATTCTTCCTCTCTCCACCCCAGCGTTAAGCATAGCGTTTTTATTCAATTTTACGATGGCATGGAACGAATATCTGGTCGCGCGTGTTATTCTGTTCAGTTCGAAGCAATATACCTGGCCGCTTGGCCTGTTTGAACTGCAGGGGCAGTATATAACTCAATGGGGTATGTTTGCGGCAGGTTCTATTCTGGTGACGGTGCCGGTTCTCGCCGTATTTCTATATTCGTCAAAATGGCTTGTTTCGGGTTTAACGTTAGGGAGCGTCAAAGGATGAAACCGCCGGAATTTAAAATATAGGGAGTCACTATGGCCAATGTGAAATTTGAAAATATCACAAAGACATATAATAAGGCGACAAAGGTGCTCGCCAATATTAATCTGGAGATAAAAGAGCACGAATTCGCTGTAATAGTTGGACCTTCCGGCTGCGGCAAAACCACGCTCTTGCGGATGCTTGCCGGGCTTGAAGAGATAACTTCAGGCAGAATACTAATAGACGGGGAAGTAATAAATCATTTTCCGCCAAGCAAACGCGAAATAGCCATGGTTTTTCAGGATTACGCCTTATATCCGCATATGAGCGTTGCAGAAAATATGAGTTTTGCCCTGCACCTCAGAAAATTCAAAGCCAGCGAGATAGAAAAGAGAGTTAAAGAAGCTGCAAAAATACTTCAAATTTCGCCTTACCTGGGCAGAATGCCCCGGGAACTTTCCGGGGGTCAGCGGCAGAGAGTGGCCATAGGACGGGCTATCGTCCGAAAGCCGAAAGTTTTCCTGTTTGACGAACCGCTTTCCAACCTGGACGCCAAACTCAGAGAAGAGATGAGAGTCGAAATAGCAAAGCTGCACCAAAAGCTGAATTCAACCATAATTTATGTAACCCACGACCAGGTGGAAGCCATGACATTGGCAAGCAAAATTATAATTTTGAACAAGGGTGTTGTCCAACAAGTGGGCACCCCGCTTGAGGTCTATGGGAAACCAGGAAACAAATTTGTGGCAGCGTTTATAGGGAGCCCGACTATGAATTTCATCAGAGGCCAGATACACGCCGAAAAGGGAAATTTCTATTTTCGCAATGACGCAATAAATATCAAAGTTCCATCTTTTCTTCTCGGCGGAAGCGATTTTTCGGACAGAGAAGTCTTTATCGGGATCAGACCGCAGGATATTTCACTCGAGGGAAAAGGAGAGTGTTACAGCGAAGGGATGGAGACAATTCTCGAGGTGTGCGAACTGCTCGGTCACCGCGAAAATCTCTATCTTAAATTGGGTAAAACAAACATACTTGCCTGCGTGGACGCCTTTTTCGGAAAATCCCCCGGAAGCAGGGTTGTCATAAAGTTTAATTATAAAAACATGCATATCTTCGATGCCGAAACCGAGTTAAGAATAAATCCATAACTTTCTGGCAAGCAGGTCATAAGTCTCATGCTGGTTTCTCACCGCGGGATGGTCGAACGGCAAACTACATTTCCTAGAACAGAATTTTGTATAATGAAAAGAGAAGATTCGCCTGAGCTATTTCTTTCGAATGACAATACTCGGAGGTAGAAAAAAATGAAAGTAATCATAGACAGGGAAGCCTGTATCGGCTGCGGGCTTTGTGCAAATGAATGCCCTGAAGTATTTGAGATGGATGGCGAGAATAAAGCTGTTGTTAAGGTTGACACGGTGCCGACGGATAAAGAAGACACCTGTAAAACCATGGCCGAAAATTGCCCCAGTACCGCAATTAAGTGCGAATAAAAAATTTTACCTAAATTTTCTTAGTCGATTGCGCCGCAAATATTCTGCGCAGGTGAGATTGGTTTATATCTGCATGGCCGCAGAAGAAAACGCATTTTCTCCAAATAACTAATCAAAACCCGACAATCTGCGGGCGGGGATATCCAGGGTTTACTAAAAAGCCCTATTTAGGGTCTGCTGAAAAAGTCTATTTGCAAGAGAAATTAGCCGATTTTTAGCCGAAACAAGGAATGAGGAGAGAGCATACCCGTTAGTGGCATGTAAGCGACGAATGACGAAGTTGCAGGCAAAAAGCGGCAATTTATATGCAAAAAGCAATCAAAAGTGCACGATTTTAGATTAACATATCGTAAAAACCTTGCATTTTGAATTTGAGTTTTTTATGATTTTTAATAATTGACAAATTAATAGCTGTTAGGGTTTTTCAGCAGACCCTATTTATGTCTCGCTCAACTTTTCCTTGAGTCCTAAAAAGGGTATCAGCGCCATGCCCGGAACGCTGCTTAAAAACGCGATAATGAAAAAAGTTTTGTAGCCCACATGTTCCTGGATCAGTCCGCTCACAAACCCCGGCAGCATCATTCCGAGAGCCATTATTCCGGTTGAGATAGCGAAATACGAAGTTTTGTATTTTTCTCCGCTTATTTCAATAAGATAAAACATAAACGCCGTCGTCCCTAAACCGTAACCCAACTGTTCCGCCGCGACCAAAACATAAACCCAATATTGAGGCAGTGTCTGATGACAGGACATGTAAACATAAACCAAGTCGGGCAGGTTCAAAAGCAGTGCCATCGGCCATATTGTTTTTTTTAGCCCGTATTTAGCGATTATGAGTCCACCGGTTATTCCGCCTACAATAAGGGCTGTAAGTCCCACCGTCCCATAAATTACCCCGACCTGAGAAGTCGAAATCCCCAACCCGCCTTTTGCGATTTCGTCCAGGAGAAAGGGAGAAGTCAGCTTGACAAGCATGGCCTCCCCAAACCTGTAGAGAAGTATGAAACCAAGCATAATGAATATGCCCTTTCTTTTGAAATAGCTTATAAAAACTTCGCAAAAACTCTTCCAGTCTATTCTCGCGGCAGGGCCGTCGCTTTTCGGATAGGGCAAGATGATCTTATGCCAGAAAAACATGCCGAGAAAAATGAAAGCAGCGATTGAAAGGGTCAGCGTCCAGCTCCTGGGAATATTCCCGGTTTTAACCTCAAGCCAACCCGCCCAAATAACCAGAGCGCCGGAAGTGAAGAGCATCGCCACCCGGTAAAAAAAAGCTCTTATGCCAACGAAAAACGCCTGTTCCTTTTCGCTCATTGAAAGCATGTAAAAGCCGTCGACCGCTATATCATGAGTTGCCGAAACAAAAGCAATTATCAGAAGGAAAAAAAGGGAAGGCAAGAGAAAGGATTTGATGTTCAGGGAAAAACCGCAAAGAAAGATGGCGGCAGTCATGAAAAGCTGAGTGTATATTACCCAGTTCCTTTTTGTGGAATATGTGTCCACCAGCGGTCCCCAGAGCATCTTTATCACCCACGGAAGATACAGCCAGCTCGTCCAGAAAGCGATTTCAGCATTTGATACTCCCATTCTCTTATACATAATGACCGCCAGAGAATTAACCAGCATATATGGGAGCCCTTCGGCAAAATAGGTGGAGGGCACGAACCACCACGGGTTTTGATATTCTTTTTTCATACTCGGACGTAAAATATAATATCTTTTGCGGGGCACAAATGCAAATTTTTACTTCTCACGTTTAACGCGTCTATTTGTTAAAATGAATTAAATGATTTGGCCGGTAATGTTCATATTTGCTGTTATACTTGCGGGATGGCAGATTAGAAGGAGCGGGCTTTTATCTGAATCCGCGAAAAAATTTTTGAATGCCTATCTTGTTTTTCTGGCCCTGCCGTCTATAATCATTCTTGAAATATTAAAGCTGCCTGTAAGCAAAATGAGCATCGCTTTTGTCGCCGCAAACATCTTGCCGATGTTTTTCCAGATGCTTTTGGTTTACATTGTTTTTAGAATGGGATTGCTGAAAAAAGAATTCGCCAAGGTTCTTCTCGTGGTTCCATCGCTCGGAAACGCTGTCTATCTGGGATTTCCAGTCGTGGAAGCGATATTCGGCAAGCAGGCATTAGCGTATGCCGCCCTTTTAAGCTCCCTGCAGTCTGTATTTACCTTTACAGTCGGGTTTATTCTCTTCAACATAATCGCCGAAAGAAAGGTTCCCCTTTACGTCTCGACCAGGAACTTAGCTGGAAATACAGTGCTCTGGTCAGTTTTACTGGGTTTTTCGCTTGCCAGCCTGAATATTTCTTTTCCGGTAAAACTCCTTGCCATTTTAAGTGGAATTTCGGCCACCGCTTTGCCGGTCGCGTTATTTGTCCTGGGAATGGACTTTTACGGGAAAAAATTAAAAGGCGACCACAAACGGGTTCTAATCATTTTGGCGATGAAATTTCTTCTTTTACCGGCTTTGTGCTATGGCATTCTTAAAATGCTCTCGCTCAGGGGTATGGAATTTGGGGTAATTCTTCTTGAGCATACCATGCCGCCGGCAATGCTGAATTTCATTTTAGCCAAAAATTTCGGGTTTGATGAGGAATTAACCTCGCGCGTGATAGTGTGGGGAACGATGATTTTTTTACCTCTGGTATGTTTATTGGGTGGATAGGGTCAGCTGAAAAAGTCAATTTGCAAGTCACAAGGCACAGGTCACAAGAACACAGGAACACAAGAGCACAAGAGCACAAGTTGCGGGTTGCAAGAGATAAATAAGCGCAATGAACGCAATGAACCTTGTCCCCGCGGAAGCGGGGAGCACAACTCAATGAACCTTGTCCCCGCGGAAGCGGGGAGCACAACGCTATAAACGCAATGAACGCTCAACGCTATGAACGCAATAAACTCAATGAACGCTGTTATGTAAAGTGTCAAGCTTCAACTAAAATTTTCTCCTTTTGTTCTTCGACAAATAACTCTTTTTAGAAACGAAACTTTCTGTTATTCGTGGCTTCCTTTTTTTCAAGGAACTCACTGA
>CALEIX010000160.1 GCA_937898825.1 uncultured Elusimicrobia bacterium
TTTTCAAGCAGAAGACGGCATACGAGATGTAGAGAGGTCTCGTGGGCTCGGAGATGTGTATAAGAGACAGGGACAGGGAAAAAATGGAAAAAATGATGAATTACAGCATTAAATTCGCTTTTCTCTTTTTACTGCCTTTGCTTGTCTCTATTGCCGTTCTTTCATACTCAATAATTCAACTTATTTACGGAGATAAATTCATATCCTCTTACTGGGCTCTAAAAATACTGATTTTTACACCAATTATCATGTTCGTCGATTCAAATTTTACCAACATCCTTATAATATCCGACATGCAGAAAACCTCTTCCATTATCAAAGCGATAACCACAACTCTGATGATCATCTCCGTTTTCCTGGGAATTTCACGTTTTGGAATAGTTGGAGCAGCAACTATAATAGTATTTTTTACTGCATTAAACGCTCTTATTCAATTCTTCTACGTCCAAAAAACGATTAGGGTTGATTTTCAAAACGCGATCTTAAAACCTGTTCTTTATTCGACAATATTTGGCGCCGGCCTTTATTATATTAAGAATTTCAATTTGACCTTGTCTTTTATCTCTGCTTTCGTCATTTACGGTTTTATGATTTACCGGTTCAAGGCGTTAAGTTCGGAAGAGATAAATTTCATAAAAATCAATCTAAGCCTTCTCAAAAGCAAATTTTTAAGTATAAGCTTTTGACCTTTGAACTAAAAATCTCCGACGTATCAAATGTTGTACCCTACTTTGGTGCATCCTTTCTACAATTTAAAATCATCGGCGAATTCATTGTGCCAGAGTTCAAGCATCATCAGCGCCCACATTCTATACCCGTGGTCTCTTTTGCCGGATTGATGTTCGTCCCATATTCTGAACAAATCCTCCTTCCTGAAGTATCCCCTTGAAAATGCCCTGTCCGACAGGCACACCGAACTCCAATAATCTTTGAGCTCTCCCCTGAACCATTCCCCCATTGGTATTCCAAAACCTTGCTTACCCCTTTTTAAAATGCTTTTGGGAAGCATATCTTTGAAAGTTTCCTTTAATATCCACTTGGTTTTATTGAACCTCCTGATTTTCAAACCGCCGGGAATCAAAAAAAGCCAGTTCAATAAATTTATGATCAAGAAACGGCGATCTTGCCTCAAGGGAATTAGCCATAGAGGCTATGTCCATTTTGGTCATAAGGCATTCCGGAAGATAAGAGCGAAAATCCACGTAAAGCAGCTTGTTAAGAAAGTCTTTTTCTTCGGCCATATTATAGAGCGTAGTTATATATCTTTCGGCGTAATTCAAATCCTTGCCCAGAATATTCTTAAATTTATCGGACACAAGAGTGTTTTTCTCATCTGTCTTGAAAAAGGACACCGTAGCAAGATATGTGCAAGGAATACCCTTGTTTATAATTGCTTCCAAAAATTTTCTGGCCCGCCACGGAAAATTGTACGGCGCGTTTTTTTCCAAAGCAACGCTCTTAAGCACCTCCAGTGCCATTTTTTTGGCAGCATCCGGGAATTTGTTGGCTATTCGGGCAGCGTTCATAGCCACATATCTCAAATAACCTCCGAAGTTCTCGTCTCCCCCGTCGCCATTAAGGGCAACAGTAACGGCCCTTCTCGTCTCTCTGGAAACATAATATGAGGGAAGAGCGCTTGAATCAGCGTATGGTTCTGAGTAATGCCACACCAATTTTGGAAGAATCTCGGCCATCTTCGCCTCGACTATAAATTCCGTGTGATTGGTGGCGTACATATTTGCCACTTCTCTGGCATACTTCAATTCGGAAAACTTTTCTTCCTTGAAACCTATTGAAAAGGTCTTGACCGGTCTTTCGGAAAAATGGCTCATTAGAGCGACTATTATGGAAGAATCTATGCCCCCGGACAAAAATGCTCCCAGGGGCACATCCGCAATCATTCTCATCTTTGTAGCGGAGGAAAGTTCAGTCAGAAGCATTTCCTTTATTTGCTCCGTTTCAATTCCTCTCAAATCTTTTCTGCCAAGAGGCAGGTTCCAGTACTTTGAAACTTTCGCTTTCCCGTTTTCAAGAACCAGAATTGAAGCGGGTTCAAGTTTCTTTATCGCCTGAAAAATGCTCATTGGGCTCGGAATATACTGGAGCACAAGAAAACTATCTACAGCTGAAAGATTTATATCCCTCGAAATTCTTTTGTCGGTCAAAAGCGCTCTCAACTCAGAAGCGAAAGAAATGAAATCAGAGCCAAGAGAATAAAAAAGCGGTTTCTTGCCTATCCTGTCCCTTGCCAGAACAAGACGTTCCTTCCTCCCGTCCCACAAGGCTATGGCAAACATTCCTCTCAAATCTTCCACAAAACCAAGCCCGTTCTCCTCATACAAGTGAACTATAACTTCCGTGTCGGTTTTAGTCTTAAACTTGTGCCCTTTTTTAATCAAACTCGCTTTCAATTCCTGAAAATTGTAAATCTCTCCGTTAAGGACAACCCATATATTGCCTTTCTCATTGCTTATTGGTTGCCTTCCCCCGGCAATATCTATAATGGAAAGCCTGCGCATTGCAAGCCCCACATTGCCGGAAAGAAAATACCCCTCATCATCGGGCCCGCGGTGGATGAGAAGTCCGTTCATTTTTTCAAGTTCTTCCCGCGTTACGGGTTCAATTGAACCGAAATTATATATTCCGCATATTCCGCACATAATATTTTACCCGCCACTACTGCTTCGGCGGGCAGGCCCGCCACGTCCCATCTCCATTTCCTGCGTTCTATTGCTCATATATCTTTATCAATTCCTCCAGAACCCTTGCCATTGAATATCTCCTCACCGCCACTTCCCGTGATTTTTCACCCATATCAAGAGCCAGTTTATCTGTCTCAAGGAACTTTGCTATTATGGATTTTATCTTTCTCCTGTCAAACGGATCAAAGAGAAATCCATTTTCGCCATCTTGCACGGCAAGTTTGGCTCCCCCCACTTTGCTTGCCATCACCGCAAGTCCGCTGCTCATTGCCTCGAGCATGGAATTTGAAAGTCCCTCTGAAACCGAAGGAAGTATAAAAACATCCGCCGCCGCGTAATAATCCTTCAATTCATATTGCCTGCCGGCCATAACGACAGAATCTGAAACCCCCAAAGCCTCAATGGACTTTTTTATTTCATCTTCAAGCGGGCCCCCGCCTACTATATGAAGGACTCCCTTGTCTTTATACAAACTTTCGGAAATTATTTCGCTCCACACCTCAATAAACTCATATATCCTTTTCTCAGGGGACAACCTGCCGACGAACAAAAAAACTGTTTTTTTCTGAAAACCAAATCTGGCTTTCGCACCCTCCTTTTTATGGTAAAGGACCGGAACATATGTTCCGGTGTCAACGCCGTTTCTAAACAGGGAAAACCGCGCCTTTTTAAGCCCGCTTTTTTTAAGCCAATCGAGCAACTCTTCGTTCATAACGAGAAAATGCGGTTTCGTTACGGCGAAAAAGGCAAGTTTAATCCTGCCTGCCACAGATTTCCGAGAGAGACTTATTTCATCCACTCCCTTTCCGCCGCCTATTTTTACCACGACTTTCCTGCCGAGGATTTTTCCGGCGAGCAGCGCGGAAACAGCGGGCGAAGAAGCCAGATGAACATGGAAAATGTCATATTCCCTCCCGTATTTCAGGAGGTAAAAAAACGACAGAACAAGAAATAAAATCGAATCCAGGACGCCGCAGCCCATGGATTTCAAGCGTTCAACTTCAACACCATTCAACGTCTCCCTATCCGCCGTTTTCATTACGCGCCTGGTCAAAACTTTGACTCTAATGCCCCGCTCAATAAGCGCCGAGGAAATGCTCAATGCCTGTTTTTCAGAACCCCCCACCAAGGGATAAAATGTGGGGATAATCATTAAAACAGCACGAACCTTATTTTTTTGCATTTTTAAACTTTCTCCAGATTTTACCGAGCGACCAGCCCATCTGGTAAATAAAAACAAGCCCGGCAGCCGTTACTGCTATGTAAAAAGCGAGATGCAAGTAACTTGCAAAGGCAAACGCCACATTCGCCTCTATATTCCACAAACCCATAACTTTTGTCAAAGAATATTCATAATTGCCGAAAAAACCCGGCATAGACGGAATGGAAGCTGCCACCGCCCCGGCGAAAAGGAGCATAACGCTTTTGTAGAAACTCAAAACCCCATTTAAACCGAAAGCCGCGGCAATTATATACACGTTCAGGGCATCCAGACTCCACTGAACAAGGCCGGTCAATATTATGCCTGAAGCCGAAAGCGGTTTGCGAAACCCCTTTACCCCAAAAGCAATCTCTTTTAAAAATTTATAAACTTTCGCATAAGAGGCAAAAAAACCGGACAGCCATTTATGGGAAATAATCTCATCTATAAAAATAAGAAAAATCATGCCCACCATAAGTATTGAGAGAACCGGCAAAAAATAATCTCCAAAGGCAGAAACTGCTCCGCTCAACGGGTCCATTCGCACCGCTGCCATAAAAAGAACGAAGATAAGCATAGCGTCCAGAACCCTTTCAATGAAAATTGTGGAAAATACCGTCACAACAGGTATGTTTCTAAGTCTGGAACACCAGAAAGCCCGCACCACCTCGCCAATCCTTAGAGGAAGAACATTATTAAGGGCAAGCCCTATTGTTTCAAGCCGGAAGGAATCTAAAAAACTTATTTTGCCGGAGGGGTCTAAAAGCATTTTCCACTTCACTCCCCTTAAAAAAAGCTCGGCGAATATTATGAGAAGGCAGGGAACCAGATACAGGGAATTCACCCGGGAATAAAGCGAAACAAGGCGTTCGTATTCAATATCTTTAAAGGCAAGATACATAAAAAACATTCCCACCGCAAAGCCTAAAAATATTGACATTTTTTTCTTCATATTGAAATCAGAATTTTGCAGAATTCCATTTCCCGGCTAAATCCGCACTCTTCCAAGGATTTTCATTATATCTTGCCTTTTTGTTTTTAACATTATACCAATTCACAAAATAGTTTGACCGAAGGTCCTATATTTTTTAAGGACTTGTGGACCTTATGTGCTTTAGCAAAAGAGACTATACTATATTAACGCGAATTTTCCTGGAAGGAGAGAAAAATGAAAAACATGATAAGAAAGCTTGTTCTTACTCTTGCGCCGATTTTCCTTTTTGCTCTTGCTGCAAACGCCCGACAAGATTTCCGTCTTGATTCGATGAAAGCAACAGATCTGGAATTTTTCAGCAGTCAAAAAGGCACTTTAAACAAGGCAAACCTGCAGCCCAAATCCAAAGTTCAAAAAACAAAAGACTGGACAATTATGGTTTTTATGAACGCGAAAAACGATTTATCGGAAGGACACTTGTTCGGTCTTGTGGGCAAATGGGCGAAAAAAGACCTCAAGGAAATGAAAAAAGTCGGAACTACAGATAAAGTGAACATTGTGGTCGAAATCGGAGAAAAAGGAAAAGGATCAAGAAGAATACTTGTAAAAAAGAAAAGCGGATTTTTTTCAAGCGGAGAAGTCGTCTACCAAAAGGACCCAAATGCCGACATGGGCGACTATAAAAGGGTAATAGATTTCATCAAATGGGCGAAAAAGGAATTTCCCGCCAAAAAAACCATGCTCGTGCTTTGGAATCACGGGCTCGGCTGGATTGACCCGAATCTGAATATGATAAACGCCGGGACAGGCACATCCAGCAAAGGAATTCTTTTTGACGACGATACGAAAAACTACGTAAAAACAAAACAGTTGGGTGAAATTTTAAGGCAAACCGGTTATGTGGATGTTTTTGTGATGAACGCCTGCCTCATGCAGATGGCTGAAGTGGGCTTTGAGATAAAAGATTATACCGGTCTTCTAGTAGGCTCGGAAGAAACTATGCTTGCTTTCGGCTTCGATTATGAAAAATTGCTCAAATTTATAAATGCAAACACCAATGCCTCAAACATTCAAATAAGCGAGTTTTTTATAAACTGGTACAAAGATTTTTTCTCAAGCGGAGTGAGCGCGGGTCCCATAAATGTGCCCCTGGACTCGATAGCCGCCACCCTTTCAACCATCAATCCAAAAGCTTTCGGCAAACTTCCTCCTTTACTCAATGGCCTGGCGAAAGCGGCCATGGATAACAGGGAAGAAGAAGCGGTGAAATGCGCCATACAAAACGCCATAAGATTCACAAGTCTCGACCCGAAAAACGACAAGGAAAAGCTGCTCTCTTCCTATACCGACCTTTATGACTTTGTGCGCCTCCTCGGGCAAAAAGCCCTAAATCCTCAAACCGCCCAGGCGGCGGAAAGACTGATGGAATTTATAAAAAGCGAACTTGTTATAAGAAGTATCGGCCTGAACAAAGACGCCACAAACGGATACGATTACTCAAAAGTCGGCGGCATAGCGATAGAAACCACAAGAAAAATTAAAAAGGACATTTCAAATCAATTGAACCAATTGTTTGAAACAAACTACTCCGACCTTTCGCTCTCAAAAGCAAGTCTCTGGGATGAATTTGTGCAGTGGTCAAACAAAGTATGGCTTAAATAAAAAACTCGCCCCGGCCACTGAAACAACAACGCCCGGCCCCAAAAAGCCGGGCGTTATTTTCTCCCTTCCGGAAAAGCGGGAACAAAGTTCATTTATTTTTCTTGATGATTTTAAAAAGCTTACTCATATTATAGGGCTTCAACAAAAAATCATATCCTCCGACAGCTATTCGTTCAAGAATTCTTGTTTCTTCTATATGCTCAGCCGTAAGCAGAATCTTTACCCCGCGGTTTCTTGCCCTAAATTTGTCTGCCAAATCAATTCCATTTTCGTCCGCAAGAAACACGTTGATAAGAACAAGAGCGAACATCCCCTGTTCCTCCATCCATATATCAAAAGCCGCTCCGCCGCTTTCCGCCTGAAAAACATCAAATCCTCTTTTCTTCAAAAATCTGGCGGTTACATTTGAAAGTTCTAAATCATCTTCCACGATTAGTATGCGCATGCAAACGCTCTTTTTCAGGAAAGTGCTAATCATATAGTATATACAGGTTTATAAATCCTGTCAACAGGTTTTATAATGTCTTTAACAAAGGTTGAAAATGTCTTTTAATAAGCTCTATGGATAAATTCTACAGAGAAATCGGCAAGCGAATGAAATCAGTTAGAATGGCTTTAAAAATGACCCAGGCGCAGGTTGCAGAAAAGGCCTGTATAGACCCTTCGTTTTACGGTCAAATTGAACGGGGAGCAAATGTGCCGAGCTTAAAAACCTTTGTTGCCATAGCACGGGCGCTCAAAGTTAATTCTTCCGATTTACTGCCCCAAAGCGGTAAAGAAAAACTTTACGAAAAAGCAGTTGAAAATATACTCACGGGACTGCCTTCAAAAAAAAGGGCGGCGATACTCAGTCTTGTCAGGGACATAGCCGCTCAATACCGAGCCAAGCCATAATTACCAATCAATCCACTAAATTGCGTTTTCGCGGACATTTTATTTGGGCTAATCCACGAGACAATCCTGCCTTTAAAGGCGGGAATTTTCATTCTTTCTCAAGAAGTGAAATGATTTGGGAAGTGACGGGTGAAATGCCTTCGCACTTGGATATGAACTGCGTGTTGGTATACTCCTTTTCGTCAAATTCATCAGAACCAGTCAGCACTATAATAGGAATATCGGCGGTCTCTCTTATTCTCCGCAAGGCATTCTCGCCACTCCCGTTGGGCAGTTTTAAATCCATAACCACCAGGTCCGGCTTTTTTTCTTTGAAGAGGCGCAGACCAGTTTTGATATCCTGCGCTTCAAACAGCTTGTAAAGAGGTCTGTCCCGAAAGAACCTCCTGAAAAAACTTCTTATTAGGAAACTGTCGTCTATAATCAGCACTTTTTTAAGTCTTCGCTTCATAGTCTTTATATTTTCACCGTGTACTCGCTTATAAAATACCAACCGCTTACTTTGTAATTCCCCTCATTCTCGCTCCTTTTCCCAAGCCCACATAACCCGCCGAAAGTCAATCTGCCTGCCTTCCATCTTTTCCTGAGCCCGAACGAAAATCTATGCATCGGAACATCGATGGCCGTGGAAAAATCAACGCTGCCGGAATCTATCGCCGGCACGTCAAAGGCGTATCCCCCGACAATTCCGGTTTTTTCACTCAGAGTTTTTACAAAGCCAAGCCGCACTTTCCACGAATTTTTCCAGTCAAACGTATTAGATTGATTCTGAAGGAGAGTTTGTGGATTGTCATAAGTCACCTTGTTTGAAAAACCTTTCCACCAGGTCTGCGTAAAATCGACGCTTACAACTGTATCTTTGTTGAATTTCAAGGCGGCGCCGACACCGCTGGTGGGAGGGTGTTTTAAGAGGAACTCGAAATCACTCTTTTCGCTAATCGCGTTGTATTGTGATTCGGCTTTCCCTTTTATCTTCACGCGGCTGCCCGTTCTAAACACCGCTCCCAAAATCCATCTTGAATTCAAATTATATTTTAATCCAAACACTCCTTCGGCGTTCCAGCCGCTTCCTTCAAGTTTGGTAGTCTGTATGCCACTGTTGAAAAAAATTGGATGAAAATTAAATCCGATACCCGAATCAGATTTTAACCTTCCATATATGATATCCAACCCCGCTCCAACTGAAAATCTGTCAGAAATTTGTCTTGAAACAGATACATTGTTAACTTCTATGACCGCAAACCCTTCATAGTCAAGACTTGAGTAAACAGGGTGATTTGCATTATCATTAAAACTGGAGCCCTGCATAAGCGGACAATAGGCGCCGAAACCCAAACCCCAGCCAGATTTCAGGTTGAACATGCCGCCGAGCGAGCCGGTGAACACAGAATAATTCAACTTATTCTTATCGAAGGGATTTGCGCCCGGCAGATTGAAGGAATTTGGGTCATTTGCCGTCATGCCACCGACCCTTATCTCAATCCCTATTTCCCTTCGGTACCTACCTGCCTGATCAGAAAGATTGGCCGGATTCCAGTATACAGAAGTCCAGCCATCAGAAACCGCTATGGCGGCTCCGCCCCGCAAAACTTCAAAGGCACCTATTCCGTCAAATTCATATCCGGAAGAATAAATAGGACGCGGGGAAAAAACAGACAAAAAAAGCAAAAAAATTCCAATGCTGTTATTCTGTAACCAAAGGAATCTTTGCGACAAATACAGTTCTTTGTTTTTTAGATTTTGCGATTTCAATCGTTCCTCCGCTATTTTCTACCGAGTTTTTTACAATAAGCAAACCGACACCTGTTCCGCCTTTCTTGGTCGTTACAGGATTTTTAAACGCGTTTCTGACGGCCTCCGGCGTCATCCCCGGGCCGGTGTCGGAAATGGAAATTTTAGCGAAATTCCCCTCCTTTTCCACAAAAATATCCACCCGTTTCCTGCTCTTTAAGTCCTTCATGGCTTCTATGGCGTTTTTAAACAAATTGAAAAAGGCTTTCTGTAAATCGCTTTTAAAAGCGAACATCATTAAATCATTCCTATAATATCTGTCTCTTATACACATCTCCGAGCCCACGAGACCTCTCTTCATATCGTCTGCCGTCTTCTGCTTGAAAAACAAAACTTCATAGGAAAAATCCACATGACCCGGGGTATCA
>CALEIX010000161.1 GCA_937898825.1 uncultured Elusimicrobia bacterium
AATGAGGGCGATGTTTCAGTTGAAATTTCGGGCGCCGGCAATTACGAAGAACTGGTCGCTCTTTCAAAGAAAATGAAGCTGGTTATGGAAAAAACCGGGTTTTTTCGCTCGGTTCTGTCTTCCTATAAAAATCCGCGCAAGGAGATTCAGTTTGTTCCCGAGCAAAAGAAATTAATAGAATACGGGCTTACGGCGGATAAAGTCGGCAAGGCGATTCGTTCCGCCATTTACGGGGATAACACTAACAATTACAAAGAAAAAGGCGAGGAATACGATATAAATGTGGAGTTGGACGACAGATACGCGGAAAATTTGAGCGATATAGGCGAAATAACATTAGGTTCTTTGAAGGGGCTCATTCCGGTTTCAAGGCTTGGGAGGATAAAATACGCCAATGCTTTGCCGACGATAAGGCATGAAGGCAAGAAAAGGATAATAAGGCTTGAGGGCTATCTGGCGAAAGGCAGACTCGGGAGCGCGACGCGCGTTCTTGACCGGGAGCTGAGGAAAATACAGTTTCCGAAAGGAACGGGATACCGCTATATGGGAATGTCGGAACGGCAGAGGAGGTCGGGCAGGCAGCTTTCAAGGGCTTTTTCGCTGGCAGTGATACTGACTTACATGCTTCTTGCTGCCATACTTAATTCCTTTAAGCAGCCTCTTTCAATTCTCATGGTCGTGGCCGCGTCTTTTATCGGAGTTTTTTACGCGTTGTTTTTTCTGGGGTATTCAAACAATATGATAGCCGTGCTCAGTATGGTTATGCTTATAGGGCTTGCCGTCAATAACGCGATACTTCTTGTGGATTTCGCCATGCAAAAAATGTCTGAAGGCGTTGAAGTAAAGGAGGCTTTGAGAATATCCGCTCGGGCCAAATTCAACGCAATTTTTATGACGACTCTTGCCGTTATTCTGGGACTCATTCCGCAATTTGCTTCGGTGACTGAAATGAAGAAGAGCATGGCTGCCGTTATGATGGGTGGCATGATGGGCTCCTGGCTTTTCACTTTTATTTTTGTGCCCGTGGCTTTCTGGTATCTGGAAAAGTTTGAAGTTAAAAGAATTTTCAACAAAGTGAAAAGAATCTTTCCGGTGCTTTGAAATTATACTTCCCGATTAAATAATTGTTATTATAATCGTATGAAAAGAGTCTTCAGTCTTTCTGCTGGCGGCATGAAAATCTCCCGAATACGCAGAGTCACACTGGTAGGCATTTTCGTAAATATTTTTTTGGCGCTTCTGAAAATTATTCTGGGCATATTCGCAAATAGCCAGGCTCTTGTTGCCGACGGTTTTCATTCGCTTGGCGACCTGTTCACCGACTTTGCCGTGATTTTCGGCGTTAAATACTGGAGCATGCCGGCCGATGAAAACCACCCTTACGGGCATGGAAAGATGGAGACTTTCACCACGCTTTTTATCGGCCTGGTTCTGATAATGATTTCGTTTTTCATAGCTTATAATGCCGCCGTAACTATCGCTGCTTTCCGCCGGAAACCGGGCCTTGCGGCTTTTTTGGCCGCCGCGGTTTCAGTAGTCGTAAAAGAATTTCTCTACAGGTGGACGCTGAAAAAGAACTCGGTTTTGAAGTCCCCCGCTTTGGCCGCCAATGCCTGGCATCATAGAAGCGACGCCTTGAGTTCCCTGCCGGTTGCGGCGGCGATTCTGGCTGCAAGTATCAATCCGGCGTGGCAAATACTGGACAATCTGGGAGCTTTTGCCGTTTCTATTTTCATTTTTTATTCCGCGCTCAAAATAATAAAGCCCAATCTGCTGGAGTTTACCGATGCCTCCGCCAGCAAGGAGGAGAGAGAAAGGATATCAGAAATTCTGGAAAGCACCGAAGGCGTCAAATCCATACATAAATTGCGCACAAGAAAGGTCTCGAATGGAATTTTTTTGGATGTGCACATTCAGGTAAATCCGGAAATAAGCGTGAGGCAGGGGCACGATATCAGCAATAGAGCGAAGGCATCTTTGTTCGAAAAGGGCGGAAACATTCTGGATGTGATAATACATATAGAGCCGTATGAATAATTGTAAACCATGGGGGCTGGCTTGCCTCTGCGCTATTTTCCCGCTTGAGATTGCAGGGATGTTACCGCGCAAACATCAATGATGTCTTCAACCGAGCATCCCCTTGAAAGGTCGTTTACCGGCGGATGAAGCCCGAGTATGATTGGTCCCACCGCTTTTGCTTTAGCCAGGCGCTCCACCAGCTTGTAGGCGATATTTCCACTGTTTAAATCCGGGAAAATCAGGACATTCGCCTTTCCGGCCACTGCGCTTGAAGGCGCTTTTTTTTCGCCTATCCAGTCTATCAGGGCGGCATCGGGCTGAAGTTCGCCGTCCATTTCAACGCCGGGGTATTTGGAGCGGGCGATTTCAAGGGCTTTTTGTATTTTTTCCATGCCGCCGCCTTTGGCGCTGCCTTTTGTGGAATAGGAAAGAAAGGCGGTTTTGGGTCTTAAGCCAAGAATCGTTTGAGCCGCTAATGATGCTTGACCGGCTATATGGGCGAGCATTGCGGGCGAGGGTTCAGGGTTCAGGGCGCAGTCGGCGAAAACGAGCAGGCCGGTTTCAGCGCCGGCGTTTCTAAAGTTCGGAATTTGCATAAAAAAGCAACTTGTCACAGGCGGTATTCCGGGATAAAGTTTCCTGCCTTCAAGGACTGGCTTTAAAACATCAGATGTGGGGTGGTTTGCGCCCGCGACCATTCCGTCTACTTTTCCGGAATAAAGCAGGGCGGTCGCCAGATACAAACGGTTTTCCATTAATTCAGTGGATTTTGCCAGGAGTATTTTTTTCATGTCGCTCCAGAATTCGCTCATTTCTGAAATTAAGGCGGAATTTTCAATGTCAGAAAGCACTACGGGGTCGGCTATTTTCGATTCTTTTATTTTCTTCACCGCTTCGAGAATCCTCGAATCTTTGCTTTCCGGAAAAAGTATTTTCCGCGGATTTTTTTTCGCTTTTGCCCTTAAAAAACCAGATATGTTCACCAT
>CALEIX010000162.1 GCA_937898825.1 uncultured Elusimicrobia bacterium
CTTCCGAGAAGAAGAAGGCACTTTGGCCGAATAATCTTAATCTGCTCCATTAAATAACCTCTGCAGGCAGAAATTTCCTGAGGGGAAGGGGGGCGGTCGTTGCCGCGCAAGTCCGGATTTTCAGGATTTATCATCGCGTGACACTTAACAATATTTGTGATATACACCTTTTCCCGTGAAAGGCCTATGGAAGCAAGTATCCTGTCTAAGAGCTGTCCGGCCCTGCCGACAAATGGTTCACCTGTATGGTCCTCCTGGTATCCCGGACCTTCGCCCACAAGCATAACCTCGGCCTCAAGACTTCCAACGCCAAAAACCGAATTCAATCTGGAGAATCCCAGAGAACATTTTTTACAGGCAGCCACTTGTGCTCTCAGTTTTTTCATTTCCGCTTCTTTACCGGGATGAATTTTTTCATTTTCTTTCATATTGAGCGATATGTGGGGGTCTGTTTCTTTAAGATATTTTTTTAGTTGCCTGGTGATATCCAGTAATTCGTCGCGCGTCATTTTTTGTTCTTTTCCGCCTTCCTGCGCAAAGCGGCGGCTTCCAGAGCGTTATTCTCCTGACTCGCCGTTTTCAACACCTCTTCGGGCTTTACTTTTCCGCATATAATGTCCTTCATCGCCTTCTCTATGATGTCCGTCATTGTCAAATTCTGATTTTCCTCCAGTCTTTTCAGATGACGCGCCCAGTGCATAACCAACACCGTTGCTTTGTACTTTGAACCTGGAAAATCGCAAATTAGTTTTTCAAGTTCCTCATCAACAAGTTTTTTCATCAATGCCTCCTTGCCCGAAGTTCTTTCCTGAACTTTTGGATTATGGAAAAGTTTCGCCTGGTTCTCAAGATTTCAGAATTCACTATGCCTATTATTTTTTCCGCCGCATCGTCTACCCTGTCATTGACCACAAGATAATCGAAAAAAGCGGCATGACTCATTTCCCGCAGAGCGGTTTTCGTCCTGATTTTTATTTCGCCCTCACTCTCACCTCTCTCTGCCAGCCTCTTTAAAAGTGTTTTCAAAGAGGGGGGAAGAATAAAAACAGACACTGCTTCAGGGAAAACCCTTTTAACGGATCTGGCGCCTTTTACGTCTATCGTCATAACAGGAATTTTTCCGCGTTTCAAAATTTTTTTCAAGAATTGAGCCGGTGTTCCGTAAAAATGGCCATGAACTTTTGCCCATTCAAGCAGCGCGCCCTTTTTTCTCAGAACATCGAACCGCTTTTTTGTCACGAAAAAATAATCCCTGCCATTAACTTCTCCTGAGCGCCTTTTCCTTGTTGTGCACGTTACGCTGAAAGCAAATCTTCCATCTTTTTTAAAGATCGCATTTTTGACAGAGGATTTTCCACTCCCCGAAGGTGCGGAAATAATTACGGGAAAAAACTGTTTCTCTCCGCTGCTCACTTATTTTTTTCTTGGTTTTTTTATTTGACTCTGCGCCGAGGCGAGTATCGCTATCGGAACCCTGAATGGAGAGCAGGAAACATAATCGAGCCCCGTTTCGTGACAGAATCTAATGCTTTCCGGCTCACCGCCATGCTCGCCGCATATTCCCACTTTCAGTTTGGGTCTCGCCCTGCGACCCCGCTGAACCGCTATTCTGACCAGCTCGCCTATGCCCTCTTTGTCTATAATCTGAAAGGGGTCGTTTTTAAGCAGACCTTTTTCCACATATTCCTTTATAAACAACCCCGAATCGTCACGGGAATATCCGAAACCCATCTGGGTAAGGTCATTGGTTCCGAAAGAGAAAAATTCCATATACTCGGCAAGTTTCGCCGCCACAAGGCAGGCGCGAGGTATTTCTATCATCGTTCCGACCATATGCGGAATTTTCCTGAAATTGTATTTTTCGCAAACCTCGCGATACACCTGTTTTATTATTTCGGTTTGGTTCCAGACCTCCGTCTCAACAGAAACGACGGGAATCATTATCTCCGGATAAACTTTTTCACCTTCTTTCATAAGTTCGGCAGCAGCTTCAAAAATGGCTCTTGCCTGCATTCTGGTGATTTCCGGATATGTCACACCCAGTCTTACTCCTCTGTGTCCCATCATCGGATTGCTTTCTCTGAGCGATTCTGCCCTGGAGTTCAACTCTTCGAAGGTGATGCCGAGACTTTTCGCCAACTCTTCCAACCTGTCCTTCTGATGAGGCACAAATTCATGAAGGGGAGGATCAATAAGTCTGATTGTCACCGGCAGCCCTTTCATAACTCTCATTGTTTTCTTTATGTCGCTCTTCATGTATGGGAACAAAGCGTTTAATGCCTCCTCTCTTTCTTCAAGGGTTTTAGAAACTATCATCTTTCTTAAAAGGAAAAGCGGCTCTTCGGAATTTTTTCCGTAAAACATATGCTCTATCCTGAAAAGCCCTATGCCCTGGGCACCGAATATTCTCGCTGTCTGTGAATCCTCGGGAGTGTCGGCATTGGTCCTGATTTTCAACACTCTCACCGCGTTGCATATTTTAAGGAATTCCATTAAAAGACCCGTATTCTCTTCGGCAGAAAGCATTTTAACCTGTCCTTCATATACCACGCCTTTGGTCCCGTTCAGAGTTATCCAGTCGCCTTCTTTCAACGTCCTGCCGGCAGCGGTGAAGGTCCTGGAATTTAAATCTATCTTAATGTCGGAACAACCGACAACGCAGCACTTTCCCCAGCCTCTGGCAACCAAAGCGGCGTGGGAGGTCATTCCACCTCTCGCGGTTAAAATGGCCTGAGCAGCCCTCATTCCTTCCACATCCTCAGGGTTGGTCTCTTCGCGCACCAGTATAGCCTTTTTACCCTCTTTCTTCCAGTTTACAGCGTCCTGCGCGGTAAAAACAATCATGCCTGCCGCGCCGCCAGGACCGGCGGGAAGACCCCTACCAAGTTTAAAAGCGGTCTTTTCCGCTTTCGGGTCAACTATGGGATGCAGCAATTCATCCAGTTGTTGAGGCGTAACTCTCATTACCGCTTCTTCCCTCTTGATAAGTTTTTCCTTAAACATGTCTATCGCCATTTTCACCGCAGCCGGTCCATTCCTTTTCCCGACGCGGCACTGAAGCATGTAGAGCTTGCCATTCTCAATGGTAAACTCTATGTCTAACATATCCCTGTAATGTTTCTCGAGTTTTTTCCTTATACTTGCCAATTCCTTATATATCCTGGGCATTGCTTGTTCAAGGCTTTTTTCGTTTCTGGACTGTTCATTTCTGCTCTCTTCGTTGATAGGAGCGGGAGTTCTTATTCCGGCGACGACATCTTCTCCTTGAGCGTTAACCAGGAACTCACCGTAAAATTTATTTTCGCCCGTGGCCGGATTTCGGGTAAAAGCTACGCCGGTAGCGGAATTGCTCCCCATATTTCCGAAAACCATAGTTTGCACGTTAACCGCGGTACCCCAATCGTGCGGTATCCCCTCTATATTCCGGTAAGATACCGCTCTTTTCCCGTTCCAGGAAGCAAAAACCGCGCCTATAGCTCCCCACAATTGCTGCATGGCATCATCCGGAAATTCCTTTCCCAGAACTTCCTTTATCTTGATTTTAAAATCTTCAGCCAGTTTTTTCAAATCGTCAGCGTCAAGTCCAGTGTCGTTTTCCACGCCTTTTGTCTCCTTCACCTTCTCCATCATTCTGTCCAGCTGCTTTCTTATGCCCATATCCTCTTTGGGTTCTACGCCCGCGGCCTTTTCCATAACGACATCCGAATACATCATTATAAGCCGCCTATAAGAATCGTAAACAAAACGGGGATTGTTTGTGAGTTTTATAAAGCCCGGTATCGTTTTTTCCGTAAGACCCACATTTAAAATCGTTTCCATCATTCCGGGCATTGACTTTCTTGCTCCCGAACGAACCGAAACCAAAAGCGGATTGTCGGGGTCTCCAAATTTCTTGCCGGTGAGATTCTCAACCCTTTTCAGGTTCTTTTCAACGCTTTCTTTAAGCCCTCCGGGATACGTCCTTTGGTTCTTCCAATAATAAGTGCATACCTCGGTGGTTAGCGTAAAGCCGGGGGGAACCGGCAGTTTTAAATCCGGATGTCCCGCCATTTCGGCTAAATTTGCGCCTTTTCCGCCGAGCAAATTTTTCATGGATTCTTTTCCTTCGGCTCTGCCTCCGCCGAAAAAATAAATCATTTTTTTGATTGCCTTCTTGCTGGTTTTTGAAGATTTTCTTTTCCTGATGGCTGTCCTGGGCATATTGAACACCTCCTGAGAAAATACCCTTGCGGGGCGAGCCGTGGCTCTACCAAATATATTACTAAATAAAGAAAAAGGCAAGCAATGCCGCGCGTTAGCTCATCAGAAACAGGTCCTCCTGAGGTGGACAGGGCACAAGAACACAGGAGCACAGGAACACAAGAGCGCAAGAACCCAGGAACACAAGTTGTAAGTCGGAAGTCAGGAGTCAAGAGTCGGAAGTCGGAAGTCAAGAGTCGGAAGTCGGAAGTCAGGAGTCAAGAGTCAGAAGTCAGGAGTCAGTTGTAGATGCAGAGCGCATCCGCCAAACGAACGGCGGACAAATGCAGGGACATTACTAAATGAATTAGTACGTGTGAAAAAGCGATTAATCCAAAAACTTACTTTAATCCTTTAAATCTAAATTTGAGCGTAAGTATGGTTTCGCCTGAGAAAATTCTGGCGGCTATCGCGACAAAGGTTAAGAACACTGCCGCCTGATAAACTATGCCCCAGAAAACAGCCGCGTTGTTGCCAAGCATGATGTTTTCGGGAGAAATAAAAGCGTGGGTGAAAGGAATCGCCAAAACCAGAAATTTTAAGGGTATGGAGAGTTTGTGTATATCCATAAACATCGGCAACAGGTATGAAAGCAATAACACCATCATAAGAGGAGTTATCGAAGCCTGTGTTCCCTTAACATCTTCCGAAAGTACCCCGAGTATAATGGCCACTGACAAAGCGCAAAGTATGCAGAATAATATTGAAATTCCTATGGCGAGATAGCCGGCTGGGTTTATCATAAGCCCTAATTTTATCAAAGAAGACTGAGAGGAAGTGGTCATTGAGGAAACCTGTCCAGTCACTCCGGACATAAATGATCTCATCCCCACCATGTATCCGCCCGAGAGAAGGAATGCTATGAGACCGGAAGCAGTGATTTTGGAGAAGACAAGCATTTTTCTGTTAATCGGAGAACTCAGCAGTATTTCAAGGGTTTTATTCTCCTTTTCGCTGGCTACAGCGGTCATGACTATCTGAGAAGCGTAGATAACAACTAAAAATATAACTACGGGAAAAAGCATTAATTGCGAACGCATGTAAGCCAGAACATGTTTTATCGGAATTTCCGCCGCCGTCTTATTGGCTATAACAAACTCATCCACTGAAATAGGATCTTTCACAAAACCGGCGTCACACCCCCTGAATCTCCTCTTTATCATTAGTTCACTTATGCGCCGCTTAATATCGGAAAGAGTTTTTCTTATTTTAGAAGAGGAAATTTCAGAACTTCTCAATCCTTTTCTCAGAACGGCGTACACCTTTATTTTTTGCTTTTTCAGCGCGTTCAAATTCTCGCCCAGACCAGCCGGTATGACTATAACAAACAAATCTTTTTCGAACTTGCCGCCCGCCACCATTTTATTTATGTTTGTGCAACTTTTTTCCTTGACAATATACTTAGCCGACTTCAACTCCTCTATTATTGTCTTAGAGACAGGCGATTTGTCCATGTCTATCACGGATATCTCATTCATCAGAGAAACTTTGTTCTGCCCGCCCACCATTTTGCCCACAAAATAAAAGATAAAAACCATCGCTGCCAGAGTGAAAACGAACTGCCTTGTCAAAAGTTCCTTCAATTCCTTTTTCAACAAGATTAAGAATATTCTCACGCTTTGCCCCGCTGTTTAATAAGTTCAATGAATACTTTCTCCATATCCTGAGTATTGAACTTTGTTTTGAGACTTTCCAAAGTATCCACGGCCAGCAGTTTTCCTTCGTTGATTATTCCGATACGATCCGAAAGGAATTCTATTTCCGTCATATTGTGGCTTGACAGAAGAAAAGAAATGCCGCCGGCGGCAAGTCGCTTTATGGTTTTTCTTATCTCAAAAGCGTTTACTATATCCAGGCCGCTGGTCGGTTCGTCCAGTATGGCAAAACGCGGATTTGTCATTACGGTTCTTGCCAGGAGAAGCTTTCTTGTCATGCCTTTGCTGTAATTCTTGACCTTTTCCCTGAGTTTGTCCTTAAGCCCGGATAATTCGGCTCCGTACTCTGCCACGGATTTGGTGGAAGAGGTATTCTTCGTAAAAATGGAAGCCATAAACTCAAGATACTCCCAGCCCGTCAAGTTTTTATACGCCCCAGCCTCTTCTGGCAAATAACTTATGATTCTTCTGGCTTCCTGAGGTTGCTTTTCAATATCAAAATCAAAAATCTTAACACTTCCTGACGTGGGAAGAAGGATTGTGGAAATTATCTTGAGAGTCGTGGATTTCCCGGCCCCGTTGGGACCAACGAGAGCGAAAATTTCTTTTGGACGCACTTCAAAACTTATGCCCTTCACGGCCTCAAAATCTCCATACCTTTTCACCAGATTCAGGACTTCGAGAGCCGTCATATTCGTAAAATATACAAATTTATTTTGGAATACTCAAATTCACGCATTAAATGGGGGGTCTTGACATGTCAACCACGGGTATGCTATACTATTGTTGTCACTTGATGCGCGGAAGGCCCGGGGTCGCCGGGGCGAGGCGGTGGTTATTGATAATCCTGAAAGCCGGGTTGAAACGCGCCGATAACTTTAGGTGTACCAGGAGGCTGGGTTATGAGGCCCGCTATTTTCGCGGCGGCACTTTCAGCCATTTGTGTGTGTGCCCTCCTGCCATTCCTTTTCCGCCATCTCTACGCCTGCTTCCTTTTCTTCCTTTTCCTACTGTTCTTGTTCCT
>CALEIX010000163.1 GCA_937898825.1 uncultured Elusimicrobia bacterium
GATCTACACCGTCTAATTCGTCGGCAGCGTCAGATGTGTATAAGAGACAGCTTCCCATACAGGAAAAGAAATGCCCATGTCTCCTCTGGCCACCATAATCATATCAGCTGCCTTTATTATTTCATCTATATTTTTCACACCCTGAATCGCTTCTATTTTCGCCACCAATTTGGCGTTTGAAAATCCGTTGGCGTTTAAAATCCGCCGCATTTTTTCCACCTCCCCGGCGCTTCTTGGAAACGAATGCGCTATATAACTGGGGGCCCCAGCAACGAAGGCAGAAAGAAATTTGATGTCTTCAATATCTTCCGGGGCCAGCGGCGGAAAATCCAGGTCGGCCTGCGGTATGTTTACGCCTTTGTTTGACTTTATTGAATTGCCGGTTACAACTTTTGTTTTTACAAAATCTTCCCCGGCGCTTTTTACCTGAAGGCATATATTCCCGTCGTCGATATAAATAAAGTGTCCCTTTTTTATCTGGTTTATTTTCCCGCGGTAATCAAAGGGCACCGCCTTAGCGCGCCAAGCGCGGAAAGGTTTTCTGTGCAGGAAAACAATTTCCCCCCTTTTGATTTTTACGGATTTTTTCAGATTTCCTATTCGAATTCTGTTGCCCTTCAGGTCAACCATAATCCTGATTTTCTTTTCGTGGGTTTTATTCAGTTCGAAAATTTTTCTTATTGTTTTGAGATGTTCCCGATTTGTTCCGTGGGAAAAATTTATTCTTGCGATGTCCATTCCGGCCCGGGACAGTTCGAGTATTTTTCGTTTTTGCGAAGAAGAAGGTCCTAAAGTTGCTATAATTCCAATTTTTCTCATTTTGCAAGGTCCTCTATTGCCTGCTTTGTGCCTTTTACGACTTCCGCCATTTTTTCGTAATCCAGCTTTTCGGGCGTGTCATTTTTGGTGTGATAATAAGGGGTGCGCAGAAAAGCAGTGTCGCTCACCATGACGGCTTTATAACCCTGTTTCCAGAACGACCATTGGTCGGAAAGAGCAATGTGCGGGACAAAGGACTGCGGAGCGCTCAGATGTTCCACGCGGAGAGAAGACGCCTTTCTAAACGAATCTGCGCATCTTTTCATAAGATTTTTTGACGGCATATTTGAAACTATGCTTATGAAATCGCCTTTGTCCGGATAAAAATATTTAAGAGGAAAAGGGTATTTTTGCGAATTTTCTTCCGAAGAAAAATATCCGACCGATTCAAGACATATCATAAATTCCACTTTTTCTCCGGCTTTTTTGCACAGTTCGGCGTATCGAAGGCTTCCCATCGAGGCGCTTTTAAAAAAAGGGGGCTCTTCATTTGCAAACGCTACGAATCTGAGGGTTTTGGCGAAGGTTTCTTTCGAAAGGAGCGATGCCAGTTCCAGAAGGACCGCCACGCCTGAAGCATTGTCATCTGCGCCCGGGGTTTCCGCGTAAGTATCGTAA
>CALEIX010000164.1 GCA_937898825.1 uncultured Elusimicrobia bacterium
CGACCACCGAGATCTACACCGTCTAATTCGTCGGCAGCGTCAGATGTGTATAAGAGACAGTTCCCTTACTGCCTACGATTTTTCAGCAGATTATCTTCGGGAGGCGGCTAAAAGAGCCAGAAAGATGAAAGTTAACTTGAGAACAGTGCGGGGAGACATGCGGAAATTAAAATTTAAGAATGAATTTAGCGCCGTTATAAATCTTTTTACAAGCTTCGGTTACTTTACAAAGATTTCAGAGGATTTAAAGGTCCTGAACGGGATTAACAAGGCGCTGAAAAAAGGCGGTTTGCTTTTAATGGATTTGTTGAACGCCGATTTTGTACTTAAGAGCTTTCATCCGAAAAACTGGCTGTTTACCGAAAAGAAGTGGCTTTTAGAGGAAAGGAAACTTTTCCGGGATGGAATTATAAGCACCTGGATTCTAATTTCAAAAAGGGGACAAGCGAGGAAAAAAACCTTTTTCATCCGCCTATATAATAGAGCGAAATTGGGTTTGATGTTGAAGAAAGCGGGTTTCAGGCCATTGCGATTCTGGGGAGATTTCAGGGGAAGCCACCTCTCTCCGCGAAGTAACCGTCTTATAGTGCTGGCCCAAAAAATCAAATAACCTTTATAGGAAAAAGAACAAACCTGGCTCCTGTATTCCTGCAGCCTTTTGTCATCTTTACATTCCGTGGGTTTTTCCTATGAGCAAACTTACCCAACCCGCGGAATGAAAAAGTCCTGGTTAGGGGAAAAGTTTCAAACTCTCGCAGTGCAGATTTGTCGCTTCCCGTATCACTGCGGGTGTTGCGGAGGTAAAAACAATGCCGCGGCCGAGTGCGGTGCCCGGCGGCTATATATCTAAGGAGGTTCAAACCTCCTTAATGAGTAATATATCTTACCTCTTCAGAATGATTTTATCCTGCGGTGTCTGATGTATTTTTCCCAGTTCTGTATACTTGCGTTTCCGGGAGGCAATTCCAGATGATCTGCAAAGTATTCAGCGAGACAGTTCACCTCCGCGCGTTTTGCGCTTTTTAAATCCGTTTCTATCCACGCCACTTCGACTTTGTTTGCCTGGTATAGTTTATTTACAATTGGCGTGGCGTATTTATAATTGGTCCCTTTCCAGTGCGCTTTCAATCTACCCCGCAGATTTTTGCTTTGTCCGATGTAATATACATCGCTTGAGCCTTTCAACCGCCCCGCGTTTTTGCGAAGGCGCATTAAGTATATTCCCGAAGTAGTCGGCGCCTGTTTCGGACATTCTTCGTCGAAGACGCGCCAATTAGCGGCTTTTCCGCGTGTTTTGAGTTTTTTGAATTCACTCGCGATGAACTCATATGCTTCCTGTGCAATCATAGACAACCTCCTTTTTATTTGTTTTCGCCTATACAATTAAACAGTATTCCGGCTTGCCCAAATTTCATCTCATTTTTCTGAAGCCCTGAAGATATACTTCCCCTTCTCATTTATACAGGCAAAATGGCCGTTAACTTCAATTCTGTAATCCTCCTTTTTCAGAAAAATCTGGATAAACATCATCAAACTGCGGTTTTATGACAATATCCTCCTTTGCATCTCCCCCCAATTTTTTCTTAATTGTTTTTTGTCAAAAAGATTATTTACAAAACTTAGTTTCATTATGGCACCTGCGTCGGCGAATGTCTGTCAGTTGTATCTCCCAACCCTAATTGACCGTAGTTATTTTTTCCACATACCCAAAGCGTGCCGTTGGTTTTTATTGCCGCTATGTGGTATCCGCCGACTGAAACAAAAGACCAGTTTGTATCTGTTCCAACCTGCGTCGGAGAATGTCTGTCTGTCGTGTCGCCAAGCCCCAATTGTCCATAATTATTTTGTCCCCAAGCCCAGAGCGTGCCGTCGGTTTTTATCGCTGTCGTGGTATGACCGCTGCCAACGCCAACTGAAACTAAAAACCAGTTAGTATCGGTCCCTACCTGTGTTGGAATATTCCTATTTATAATATCTCCAAGCCCCAATTGACCGCCGCCGTTTGCTCCCCAGGCCCAGAGCGTGCCGTCGGTTTTTATTGCTATTGTGTGATATACGCCGCCCGCTACTGATGACCAATCTGTGTCGGTTCCGATTTGCGTCGGATTGTATTTATCCGTTTCGTCTCCAAGCCCCAATTGTCCATAGGCGCCATATCCCCAGGCCCAAAGCGTGCCATTCGTTTTTACCGCTATTGTGTGCAACCCGCCTGCCGAAACCGATGACCAGTCCGCATCCGCCCCCACTTGTGTTGGGGTGTTTCTGTCTGTAATATCACCAATTCCTAACCGACCATTGCCATTATTTCCCCAGGCCCAAAGCGTGCCGTCCGTCTTTATCGCCATTGCGTGGTAATAACCAGCGGAAACCAAAGACCAATCTGTGTCGGTTCCGATTTGCGTAGGTGAAGTTCTGTCCGTCGTGTCTCCAAGTCCCAGTTGTCCATAATTATTTCTTCCCCAAGCCCAAAGTGTTCCGTCAGTCTTGATTGCTGTTGTATACTGTCCTCCGGCCGAAACCAAAGACCAATCCATGTCGGTTCTGATTTGCGTCGGCGAAATTCTGTCCGTCGTGTCTCCAAGCCCCAGTTGCCCATAATTATTTTGTCCCCAAGTCCAAAATGTTCCATCCGCTATCGCTATTGTGAAAACATCCCCGCTTGCGACAGATTCCCAGTTTCGGTAAGAAATATCTATATCCGGCGCGTCTATTGATGTCAAAGGCGCGCCGGTAGCCGCGACACCGTAAGCGTCTTTGGCTTCAAAATAGTAAAGATAATCCGTCGCTCCTTCGGTTAAATCTGTAATGGAAAATGTGTAAATCGCGCCAGTGTTATAATTTCCCGAAACATAAGTCATGCTAAACGGAGAACCTGAAATTTCCGTTCCGCTTTTCTTGATATGAACTTTCGGATAACCTGAAACCGGCGCGTCATCGTCCGCGTCCGTATATTTCACGCGGTAAACAAATGTTGTGGTTGAATAACCTGTTTCGGGGTTAAGTCCGTTCGAAACATAATCGGTTTCGCCAGTCCAGGACAGGACGGGTGAATTTGTTACCGTCACATTTATATCGCTTTGTGCCGAGCCGCCATGTCCGTCTAAAACTGTGACACTGATTACATAAACTCCAGACGAAGCAGGCGCGGTCCAGTTAATTGCGGAGCCTGCGCCTGAAATTGAGCCGCTTGCCGCCGACCACACATAAGTCAAAATGTCACCATCCGCGTCTGACGCCGTGCAATTTATCGTGGACACCGCCTCGGTTGAAATAGCCGTTGGATCTGCAATAACTGAGGATATTACAGGATATTTATTAGCGGTTATTATAATTTTCTCTTTTTTTTCTATTACTTTCTCGTCCACTTGTTTAACTTTCTTTTTTACGGCTTTTATGAAACCGAAATTGAACCCCGCTACGAGAATTAAAGGAAAAGAAATTAATAATATCAAGGATATTAAACTTTTTTGCATTTATTCGCCTCTTTATTTAAAATGCCAATAAACGGTCATGTTTAAGATATATTCCAGCCCGCCGGCGGTTTGAGAATAATCGCTGTCGCTCAGATTTATATGCATGGGCCCTATATCCGCGCTTAAACCGATGTTTCTTGTTATCGGAATTTCTCCTCCCGCGAATCCGCCAAAAGCGAAACCCGCACCTTTGCTTTCTTCTCCTTTGAAACTTATATAATCCGTTTCAAATCCCCAAAAGATTTTTATACTCGTTTTTTTCAGGTAGCGATAGTATCTCGCTCCGCCGACGAATATTCCCGAACCCGGCTGAACTTTTAATTCCCAGGCGTGATTGTTTATTTCGCGTTTTAAGGCCACGCCGGGATATAAAATGCCAAAAGACCATTCTTTGTTGACCGGGCCAAAATTGTTTCGCAAAATAACTTGTTTTCGCGGTTTTTTGATTGCCGCTTTTTTCTTCTTAAATTTCGACTTCGTGTCACCCGAAAGAAGTTTGACCATTTGAAGGCATAAACCGGGAATTTCTTCCTTGCTGCCGGCTGTAAGCCTTTTCCCTTCCAACACTTCTCCCGTTTCCACATTTACAAAACGGACATTCAAGGTGTAGCTTTTGCCGAATTTCACAACGCTCCCGACCGCCACAAACTTCGCGCCTAAAACCTTGCCTATTCCGACGGCGGTTTTTGGGTCAAGAATGCCGCTTTGACCGAGTTTCTGTTCTTTCAAAACTTGCTTTAACATTCCGCGTTCAACTATGGTATATTCTCCCGTGCCAGCGAGGGTCGTGCGTAAAATTTCGGCGGCTCCTTCTCCGAGGTTGGAATTGTCGCCGATCGTTTTGAAGTCCATCACCGCGATTTTCGCCCCGCCGGCGAATAAAATCCCTCCCTCCAAAAGATGAAGCAAAGCCGGTAAGCACAACAGAAAAAGCTTTTTCTTCATATTTTCTTTTCCGCCCAGGATGCAGATGTCATCAAGCGGCAGTGATATATTTATATCACATAAGGAAACTATAAGTCAACAATTCAATTGACTTATATATTATGTTTATCGCCGCTTCTTATTTCTTAAAATGTCCTTCGGTCGTTCTTGCGTTTCGCGCCGCTAATAAACAGAGTTTTTACTATTTTGGAGGCTTCGGTGAAAGACATATACGATGTGGTCGGCGAAAGAATCAGGCAGGAGAGAAAAACAAATTCCTTGACCATAGAACAATTAGCGGGTTTGGCCGGGATAAGCCCCAGTTTTCTGGCGTATATTGAAACAAAAAAGAAAAAAGCCAGTCTTGAAACCATTGGGAAGCTGGCAAAAGCCCTTGGAATTCCGGTGGCGGATTTATTCAAAACCTCCAAAATTCCCGAAAAGGGCATTGTTTACACCGCTTCAAGAACCTTTGCGCAGTTAATACGTGAAAAAAGTCCGACGGAAATAAGAACCGCCCTTGAAGTAGCCAAAACTGTCCTGAGGGAAATAAACCGCGGCAAAAGATCCTCCCAAAAAGAGTAAAAGGAAAACTATTCCGCAAGTTCGAACATTTTCTCTATGGCTTTTTTCGCTCGCGCCGCAGTGTTTTCAGGCACGCTTACTTCGTATTCGGAGGGAAGATTTTCAAGGACGAACAGGACATTGTCTAAGGTAATGCTTTTCATATAGGGACACAAACGGCACATTGCTATGAAATTTTTTTCGGGAAAGCGCATTTTCGCTAATTCCCCGAACCCGCATTCTGTTATTAAAAGATAAGCAGAGGCGTTTGTCGCTTCAATGTATTTCATCATAGTGCCTGTGCCGCCTAAAAAATCAACCCCGGCGGCTATGTCAGGAGAACATTCCGCATGTGCCAGCGCGAGAAGACCCTGATATTTTTTCCTGTACAATTTCAAGGTCTCCGTGTTGAACCTATCGTGCACGATACATGACGCGTCCCACAAAATGATTTCTTTTCCGGGGGTTTTGCCCAGAGTTTTTGCGAGATTTGTTCCCATCAGCTTATCCGGAATGAAGATGACTCTTTTATGTTTTTGATAGTACTTTCTCATTATTCTTTCAGCGTTTGAGCTTGTAACGATGCAGTCAGATTCGGCTTTGACCTCGGCGGATGTGTTGATGTAAGTCACGACCGGAACGTCCGGATAATCCTTTTTCAGTTTGACGACGTCTTCTGCAGTTATGCCTTCGGACAGGGAACAGCCTGCTTTCAAAGACGGAACGAAAACCCTTTTGTCGGGATTTAAGATTTTAGCTGTTTCCCCCATAAAATTAACGCCGCAGAAGATTATGATTTCAGCGTTTGTTTTGGTGGAATCTGCCGCCAGTTTGTAGGAATCCCCCACAAAATCACCTATACCCTTGATTATCTCCGGAAATTGGTAAACATGCGCGCAGATAACGGCATTTTTCTCCCGTTTGAGTTTGTTTATCCGGCTCGTTAAAGCGGCTATTTCCCTCAAATCAGTTTCAACGCATGCCCACCCAAGGCCGGCGTCTTTGAGTCTCTTAATTTCAGTTTCGATTTCTGCGCGCGCGTTCATAAGGATATTTTACCCCTTTTCCATTAAGTCGGGAAAGTTGGTGAATATTCCGTCGGCCCCGGCCGCCTCCAGTTTTCGTGCCTCTTCGGCGGAATTTACGGTATAAATGTACGCTGCAAGTTCCTCTTTATGGATGCGCTTAATATTTCCGGCGCTGGCGACTTTTCTGTTCATATGAAAACTTTCAGCATTTATTTTTTTAGCTTCTTTAATTGCGGATCCAAGAAATGCGCTCTTTAGGCCGTGAATCAGATAACCCATCCGCACTTCTTTATCCAGAGATCTTATTTTCAAAACTGTCGGATAATGGAAACTTGAAATCAGACTCCTATCCATAATTTTTCTTCTCTTTATTACATCCAGAGTTTTTTCTCCTATGCCGGGATAAATACCGCCATCGTTTTTGATTTCAAAATTTATTAAATCAGCCCTTGTCCCTATTATATCCAGGATTTCCTCTATCAGCGGCGGGCACTCCGGCAGCGAGTTAAAATACCGGGCGATGTTTATTTTTTTCAGTTCATCAAAGGTCAGGTCTTTTAGCGACAAGTCAAGTCCTGCCGTTCTTTTCAAATTATAATCATGATGCGCGATTAATTTGCCGTCCTTCGTCATCTGAACATCAAATTCAAAATTAAGACACCCCATTTCAAGCGCAACTTCAAACGCTCTTTTTGTATTTTCGGGAGCATAACCCGAAGCGCCCCTGTGCGAAATCAGAATCATAAAGCTCTTTCAAAAAGTCTGCCCAGAAAATCTTTTTTTATCCCATAGCCATAAAACTCGTTTCTGCCGCTGCCCGGACCGTGAAAGTCTGTTCCGCCGGTGATGATGAGATTGAGTTTTCGGGCAATGTCAATCAATTCCTTGACGAGAATGTGCGAATGAGTTGGATAAAAGGCCTCTACGCCGTCAAGACCCATATCCTTTAGTTTCGCTATGTCGACTATATTGCGAACAAGACCCGGATGAGCCAGAACGGCAAGTCCCCCCGCCCTTTTAATAACTTCTATCGCTTCGCGGGGCGAAGGCCCCATTGAGGGAACGTAAGCCGGTCTGCCCGGCGCAAGGTAAGCGAAAAAGGCGGATTTCCTGTCCTTGAATAAACCCTTCGCGGTTAGGGCGTCGGCTACATGGGGTCTGCCGATGCTTTTTCCCTTTGGTTTTATGTCGGCTAAATCTATGCGGACATTTTCTTTTTGAAGAAGAAGCACCATCCTTCTAATTCTCTCCGTTCTTCTGCTTCTATATTCTTCAAGTTTCCCGAGCAAAAATTTATTATCGATGTCTATTCCGTATCCAAGGATATGAAAATTGTCGTGAAAGTTGGTATTTATTTCAAGACCTGTAATATATTTTAATGTTTTAGTTTTTGCAGGAACGAAATTCAACCACGCGTCAATAGTGTCGTGGTCAGTTATTGAGATAAGTTCGAGCCCTTCAGAAATTCCCCTTTTGAATATTTCCTCCGGTTCAAGAGTACCGTCGGAAAATACGCTGTGGATGTGAAGATTTAAGAAGAGCATCAAGGGAGAAGGTCAGGCGAGACGGACTTCCTTTACCTCAGGCGCCTCTTCTTTTATCGTTTTTTCCGCCACATTTTTTAGCGTCATAGCGGAGAAAGGACAACTTCCGCACGCCCCTGTAAGGCGGACCTTGACTATCTTATTTGCTTCGTCTATTTCCACGAGTTCTATGGAACCGCCTTCCGCCGCCAATATCATTTTCACCCTCTCAATCGCTTTTTCAACATTTTCTTTCATTGCATGCTCCTATGACTAAATTATATAAAGTTTTGCGAAAACCTTGAAACCTTTTTAAACTTCCGCTGCAGATGTAAAGGGAAAATCGGCAATTGCCGGGTATGTCGGAGAAATGCAATAAAAAATCATTTCTGGCGTTATATTCATAAGTGCAGCGTATTTTCAAAAAGTCGAAGGAGGAAAAAATGAATGCGAAAAACCGACTAATTATGGGCTTGATTGCTGTTCTTTTAGCCGGGTTTGTGACAACTCCTGTGCAGGCGAAGAAAAGGAATGTCTGCAAGGCGGACATTAAAAAATTCTGTGGAGATATAAAGCCCGGAGAAGGCAGAATAATCGCCTGTCTCAAAAAAAACATCAAGAAAATCTCTGCCAGGTGTAAGCGCAATCTTGAGTTGAAAAAAAAGAAATTCCCGCGCAAAAACAGACGAGCACATTCCGCAAGGAAAGCCTTTCTAAGGGGTTTTGAGAAAGGGTTTGCCAAAGGTTTCAAGCGCGGGTTTAAGGTACGGCTCCGGCAAAAGGGAAAAAGAGGGAAGAAATTGGCCAGAGCATGCAGCAGGGATATTAAAAAACTCTGCAATAATGTAAAACCCGGAAAAGGCAGGATAAAAAATTGTCTTGAAGAGAACAAAAATAAGCTCACAGATAGGTGTTTAAGGAAACTGAAGAAAGTTGCCGAAAGAGCGAAGAGGAAAAAATAAGTTTAATCAAGGTATCTTTTTTTAAGGAGGTATTCCGCTATCTGGACGGAGTTTAATGCTGCGCCTTTATATAAATTGTCCATTGAAATCCAAACTTTGAATTCTCTTTCGTTTATATGACTTTTTTGAAGTCGGTTAACATACGTTAACTCTCTTTTCTGGGACATTAAAGGAGTAGAATATTCCCTGTCAGAGAATTTAATCCCTTCGGTTTTCTGAAAAACTTTTTTCAACTCCTCTATATGCCATTTTTTTTCCGTTTGTATCCAGGCAGCGATTGAATGAACCCGCAGGACGGGCACTCGCACACATGTTGAGCTGATCTTAATGTAAGGTGCATCCCATATCTTTTTTAGTTCCAGGTTCATTTTTATTTCTTCTCTTGTGGCACCATTGGTGAAATCCCCCACCTGCGGAAAAAGATTCATCGCTATAGGATGCGAGAAATACTTGTTTTTTCTATAGGAAATTTTTCCTTTTTTGAGATATTCTTTCATTTCCTTTTCAAACTGAGCTATGGCGCCACGCCCCGCGCCGGAGATTGATTGATATGTGGCAAACCTCAATTCTTTTGTTCCGAATTTCCTGTGAATTTGCCATAGCGCCAATGCTGCAGCAGTGGTAGTGCAATTGGGCCCGGAAATCAACCTGGTTTTTTGACTTATTCTATCGGCATTAATTTCTGGAATAACTAACGGTACTTTTTTTTCCATTCTGAATTTTGAGGAATCGTCTATGCACCAGATTCCGGCTGTCGCAAGTTTTGGGGCATATTTTGCCGAGACTTCATCGGTACTGGCGAAGAACACAAGTTTTGAATTTATTAATTCGGCAAAAGAGAGCGGGCGGCAAGTTAAATATTTCTTTTTGAATTTGACTTTTTTAATTTTTCTCCCTGTATTAAAGCATTTTAGTTCTTCGACGGGAAAGCCCCTTTTTTCAAGCAGATGTAAGAGTTCTCCCCCAACCAGGCCGGAGGCGCCGACAACCGCGACTTTAAGTTCATTATTCCGGAATTTCTTCATCATTAAACTGGGTGTCAGTATTTTCGGCAGGTATAATTATTTCCTTGCTGTAGCCGGTATTTCCAAGGGTATCCGTGGCGGCGGCCCTGAGGTAAAACATGTCTTCCGAAATTTCTCCTTTCTTAAATGTCCGCCAGTATGGCGGGCGAAACATATACCGCGTTATTCTCTGCCATTCGAATTTGTCGTAAGATAGTTCAAGCCAGGCCTTGTCCACATCTTCACCTATTGCGGTGAAAGAAACGATAAATTCATTGGGTAAAACTTCCGCCTTGAAACCTTTTATTATCACCCGGTATTGATTTTCCGGCACAAGTTTTATTGCCATGGCCGGTTTTACTCCCGAAATAGGAGTCTCAAGGGTGTCATTGCCGAAAGGGGGGCTACCTTTTATTGAGCGGTTCAGCCAAACATTTTGTTGATTGTCGTCAGAAAGCGCCGCCGCTATTATCGGCGAGCTGGAAGCGGACACAAAATACATGGACGAGGACCAGATTGCCAGGTAGTTTGGTTTTTCCCCCGAGATGGCTGTCAGGGGCACTTCTGCCCAGAACCATTGGGCAGAATCTATTCCCTCCAGATAATCGCCCGGCAAAGGTTCCCGGGGAAGGTCGTTGCTCGCGGCAAGAAAATAAGTATTATCGGTGGTAAAACTGGGGGTTTGCCCTATTGCCATATATATTTTCCCAGGAATAATGTTTTTGTCCCATGCCATGGGATAAGACATGGTTTTCGCCCTGCCTATTTTCGCGCCAATGAACGCCTTTTCGTATTTTTCTGTATTTATCGGTGGAAGCTTTATTATCCAGGAATTATTGTAACCGATATACCAGTCGGCGTGAAAGCCGCCGTTGGCGTACAAATAATATTTACTCACATCTCTTACTAAGGAGATATATTCGGGAACAAAAGATTTGACAGATGTTGCGCGCTGGCTTTCTGATTGCGCAAAACCGGCAGGTGTCAAAGCCAAAAAACCGCAGAAAAACAAAACTTTTTTGGTTGAATCAATCATTTTGTCAGTATTGAATAAATACGGTTGAAATCGTCATGCGAACAATAGGTTATGATTATTTTACCGTTTTCCACGGTATTCGTCTTGATTTCAACCTTTGTTCCCAGCCTTTTCTCAAGTTCGGATTCGATACTTTTTATTTCCGGGTTTTTATGCTTCTTAGATTTCTTTTTTAAGGGTGTCGGGTTTAGTTTTCTAACAAAATTTTCCACGTCCCGCACCGACCATTTCTCAGAGATGATAATCTCAAAAACCTGCTTTCTCTTTGCCCGGTCCGGAATGGCAAGCAAGGCGCGGGCATGCCCCCCGCTTATCAAACCTGTTTGAATTGCCTTTTTAATTTCCTCGCTCAATTCCAGTATTCTTAAAGTATTTGATATCGCTGACCTGGACTTTCCGCAGTAAGTTCCAAGTTCGCTCTGATTTATGTGAAAATTTTCCATCAACCGCTTATATGCCAGAGCTTCGTCCACTGCATTTAAGTCTTCCCTTTGTATGTTTTCAATGAGGGAAAAAGCAAGTTGTTGTTCATCATTCACTTCCTTTTTTACAACAGCGTCTATTTCGCTCAGTCCCGCCATTTTAGCCGCTCTCCAGCGCCTCTCGCCCACTATGATTTCATATTTACCCGCTTTCTTAGCCACGACTATTGGCTGAGTTAAACCGTGTTTTTTAATTGATTGGGACAACTCTTCCAATGTTTCTTTTTTAAAAGTTTTTCTCGGTTGGTACTTGTTTGGAGATATGTCGGAAATTCTTATTTTTCTTATCTGTTCTCCTCCGGATGACTCATCCACTCTTGAAATCAATGCATCTATCCCTTTACCCAATGCTTTTCTCATTTTTCCTCCTGCTTCCCTTCATACCCTATCGCCGGCGTGTTGTTCTGGATACATCTTCCTCGCCTTCCGAAACACAACACCTATTGAAACCGAGTTTTTAACGAGGAGCCATAGCATAACTTCATTATTGGCTTATGTTCTTATGGAGGCGGGATGGTGGCGAAGCCCTCCCTCTCCACAGAAACTGGCGTACCCTCGCCAGAACTCGAAGGTATTTTCACGGGGTAAATGTCAGCGACGGCATATTCATCTGCGTTTATGCCCCTTCGTTTTAAAAATTCCAGAGCCAGCTGCTTGTATGCGGCCGCACCTTTTGACGCCGGGTCGTATATAAATATCGGCTGCCCAAAACTGGGCGCTTCAGCCAGTCGCACATTTCTATATATGACGCTTTTGTAGATTTTATCCCCGTAAAACATGGCTATTTCGTGTAAAACCTGATTTGCCAGATTGATTCTTCCGTCATACATTGTTATTATTCCGCCGTCAATTTTTAGTCCGGGATTCAGGGCATGCCTGATTTTATTCACTGTATCCGTAAAATAAGTTAAGCCTTCCATTGCGTAATATTCGCATTGTATCGGAGTTATAACGCTGTCGGCGGCGGTAAGGGCGTTGACGGTTAAAAGCCCAAGAGAGGGAGGACAATCTATAAGTATAAACTTATACATATCCCGTATTGGATCTAAAATTCTCTTCAAAATCGTTTCACGGGAGAATTCACTGACAAGTTCTATTTCTGCTCCTGCTAAATTCCTGCTGGCCGGCAATACATCTAACCATTCAATAGCAGTTGGTCTTATCACTTTTTCTACTTCGGTTTTGCCGCAAAGCACCTCATATATACCATTAGATGTTGTTTTCATTTCCACGCCGATTCCAGAAGTTGCATTGCTTTGCGGGTCAAAATCCACAATTAAAGTTTCCTTGTCAAAAGCGGCTAATGCCGCAGCCAAGTTTATAGTAGTTGTGGTTTTACCGACACCACCTTTTTGATTTGCTATTGCTACTATTTCAGTCATATTTTGCCCTTTTGCAGTTTTCACGTGAAAACTATTGTATCATATATTTTACACTTTGAACTTGCCACAAGTCAAACATAAATCCGCCACGCAACGAATGCCGGACAGCGCGACGGACAAAAGTTTTCACGTGAAAACTTATTCAATATAGATTTGAACCTTGTTGTTTCCGTCCTCAATATCCACTATCTTGCCCGATGAACCTTTTTCTATGGCGCCAAAAGCGGACTCTATATCGAAATCGAAACCCTTTTCCCTCATCTTTTCGCCTATTTTCTTCCTTATACCCGGAACGAGAAATCTGCCCCAGCTCAAAGGAATGCTTAAATCCACTTTTGGTTTTGAAAGATTGCCTTCATAAACCCGGATTTTTAATACTTTGCCAGATTTCTCCCCCCTTTCCTTTTCGGGAATCTTGCTTTCTTCCAGAGCCTCAAACAGTTCCGCCGCCTCGTTGCTGTTTATCTTTTTCTCTTCCAGCATTTTGAGTATTTTCATTTTTTCTTTTTCCATTTTAGTTCCCACCTTCTTTTATAAGTTTGGCTGCCTGCGCCGGGGTTATTTCCCCCTTTTCAAGTTTTTCCAGGATATTCAGTCGGTCTTCAGTAAATATATCGGGAGCTGGTTTCAACCCCAGTTTATCCACCACCTTTTCTAATCTGGCCCTCACCGTCGGGTAGGACAAATTCATTTTTTTCTCCATTTCTTTTATACTTCCGCGGGTAGACAGAAAGGTTTCTACGAAATTCAAATCATCTTCGTCCAAACGGTTAAACCTGCTTAATTTAAAATTTCCTTCTATCACCGTTTTACATCCCAAACATTCCAATTTCTTGATTCTCAATTCCCCGTCGCATGAAGGGCATTTATTAGGTATCTTCATATTATCCTCAATTATTTAAACACAAACATTGATTTTATTAAAGTATACATTATAAAAGTTAATTTGTCAATACCTAATATTAAATTTTTCATTTACGTTTTAAAAGTGGGCTCTTAAGAAAAAACCGCATAGTTTTCTTTTGAAGGGGACATTTTCTCCAAC
>CALEIX010000165.1 GCA_937898825.1 uncultured Elusimicrobia bacterium
AGTCAGCGGATGCCACAAGATACGGCATAGAAACGGAAATCAACAAATTTGTGGTTACTGTTATCCATGACGAAACTTTAGCCAAGGACTCTTTAATTCTGGCGAGAAGCAGAATAGACGATTTTCTGTCTCCATATAAGGTAAAAGGTCAATCGCCTCCTGCAGTCGTTTTTAAGCCGACCAAGTTTAAGTCGTATAATATAGTTGAGGACATCAAACGGCCGAGCGTGTATATACCCTTGATTTACGCCCTTTTGTCCCTTTTGCTTCTGATGTTTCTTTTCGGTCCTCTATGGGGTTTCTTCAGGAAGTATGTGCGGGCGTTGCTCGCAAAGCCGGGAGCAGAGGTTAATATTGAAAGCAAAACGGAAAGTGGCGAGGGGAAGGAGGAAGGCGGAGGAGGTGGCACCCAGGAGAGTAAACAGGAAGGGCATCAGGATATAGACATGAATTTCACGCAGGCAGAAATTGAGGAGGAAAGCGAGGAGGATATGATGAAGAATTTCAAGCCCTTTTCCTATATTACCGAGGAGAACATCAAGAAACTTGTATATTTGTTTCTCACCAGGAAAGAGGAACCGTGGGTCATCGCGGTGATTCTTTTTTATCTTAATCCGGAACTATCCAAACAGGTTTTGAATATGCTTCCTGTGGAAATTCAATCCAAGGTAGTGCTGGAATCTTTGACCGTGCGGCAGGCGACTTTTGAACAAATAAAGGCGATAGACAAAGACATAAGAGAAAGCATAGATTTTATTGTCGGCGGGATAGATGAAGTTACAAGAATTCTGTCTGAGGCTGATTTAAATACCCAGAAAAATATTCTTGAGTATTTGAAAACGCAGAAACCTGAGATCTATGATAAAGTAAGAAAAGTAATCCTCTTGTTTGAGGATATAGTCAATTTTAAAAACAGAGATATACAGACGATAATCAACAGCGTAAATAATGAGGATATAGCGAAAGCCATCAGAAAGGCAGAACCGCCGATACTTGATAAATTTTTTCACAATATGTCTCAGGGAGCAGTCAAGCAGGTGAAAGAAATAATGGAATATTCCAGAGATGTAACCGATTCGCAGATAACCGATTCTCAAAACAAGATTGTTGAGACCGCCAAGGCGCTTATTGCCGAGGGAAAAATTGCTCCTTTACACGAGCAGAGCCAGGAGTTATATATTTTAGATAGCGTGGATATGTCCGGCAGAAAGGATAAGAAGAATAGATATGTGACTCAGGAGGAAAAGGAGGAGAAAAAAGAGAAAAGTGAAGGAGGGGAAGCGATGTCTTATTTCACAACCGGCGCCGGTCTTTATAATCAAGGAAATTATCAGGATGCCGTAACATATCTGCGCGAAGCAGTTAACTTAAAGCCGGATATGGCTGAAGCGCATCAGTACCTTGGCGCCGCTTATTACGCTCTTGGCATGGTTAACGAGTCTCTTTCTGCTTATGAAAAATACGTACAATACTCAAATGACCCGGCGGCGGCAGAGTGGCTGAATGGTTTCAAACAGCAGGTGACTGGCGGTCAATGAAACTGAGCGGATATTACCTGCTGGATGGAAATCTCCTGGCTGCAATAGTTAGAAATTTTAAAACATAATTGTAATATATCGGAAATGTGCGCGGTGTAAAATAAATTGAAATGATTGAGGATTGATAATGGAAGATAAAGAAGACAAAAAGAAAAATATACCTCCTCCTTTCGGAGCTTTTGGCAATCCAGGCAAGCCTCCTTTGCCCCCTAACTTTTCCCAGAATAAGCCGCCGCTGCCCCCCGTTGGCCCGGCGAATATGCCAGGCCCGCGGAATCGACCCGGCACAAATTACAAACCTGATCTTCTGCCCGCAGGTGCCCCACCTGGATAACCCGATGCACCTGGCCTCCTTGCGACAATGGATCGAGACAAATAACCT
>CALEIX010000166.1 GCA_937898825.1 uncultured Elusimicrobia bacterium
CTTCTTTTCCGTTTACGATATTTTTTCGGGAAATTCTTTCGCCTTTTTCAGCGTAAAATTTGAAGAGATAGTTCAAGACCTGCAGAAAGCGGAGGGTTTTTGCGATTCCTGTTTTTCTAAAAATTTTTGAAGGTGCCGGAGATGGGGGCAACGAAAGTTTAGGGAGTATTTTTTTTAGTTGTTTCGCTGATATATAACTTGAATGGTCGGCCCAGCACAATATTAAAAGGTAAATTATGTTTTCGCCAAGGTCCCTGAACAATCTGAATACGGCTTTATCTGAAATATAGTTGTTTGATGCCAGGTTTCCGGGTCTTAGATGGTGAAAGATGGCAGCTTTTGCTATCTTTATTTCCTCATTTGAGAATCTTAATCTTTTCATTATGGCTTCAGCCATCAGGGCGCCGAATTGTTCGTGACCGAAAAATCTCAACCTGCCATTGATTATCCCGGCTTTTTCTGGTTTGGCTATATCATGCAGAAGGGCTATCGTTTTAAGCAAAGATTTGCGCGCAAAGAAAGAGGAAATTCGAGAAAATCCCGGTATGAATTTATTGCCATTTTCGCAGAGGAAATCCATTCTCTCTATAACCTTGTATGTATGTGTTAAAACTCCCCCTTTTCCGTAGTAGACTTCGGCGCATTTTTCCTGGGGTTTCAACTCCGGAAATATTTCAAAAAGAAGTCCGATTTTAGCCATCTCCCGAATATATTGGACCGAATTGGGACTTTGAAATATCAGCGTCAGTTCGCCCAGGACCCTTTCTGCGGCGACTGTTTTTATTTTGGGGACGAACTGCTGCATTGCTTTTACGCTCTTCTTTTCAATTCTAAATCCTAATTGTGCGCTCAACCGAAAGGCGCGCAACATTCGAAGAGGGTCCTTTTTTATTGCCAGTTCATCCGTAATCCGAATTAAATTTTTTTCCAGGTCCTTTACTCCGAACAAAGGGTCTATAATATCTTCTTTACGGAAATTGTCCACTCTAAAGAAATTTTTTGTTATTTCTATTGTCGTTTTCGGGGTAAGGGGGTATGCCATGGCGTTAATTGTGAAATCGCGTTTTTTGAGATTTTCCCTTATGTCCTTTTCTTTTATCACGGAGAAATCCAGAAAAATATCCTCACTGCTTTTTCCTTTACGGCGGCGAAACACCATTCTGTATATTTTCTCCGAAAGATTCAGCGGAAAAACGTTGAAATGTATCTTTTTGGCAATATTGTTTAGTTTCTTTTCAAAATTTCCTTTTGAATGTCTTACAGCTATGTCTATGTCCTTAATGCACCTGGACATAAAAATATCGCGTAGTGCTCCCCCCACCATATAAATTTCTTTACCTAATTCCTCAATTAGAATTTTTGTGATGTTTTTCATGGGTTCCTGGTCGTTGTTTCGCCAGTTCCTGTTCTTTAAGATGATGTTTCAACACTTTTTGCAAAGTGTTTTTTGGCAAAGATTTGACTATTTCAATTTCTTTTGGACGTTTATAGACGTCAAGATTTTCCTTTATGAACCTTTGAATTTCTTCTTTTTCAAGAGTCACATTCTCTTTCGGGACGCAGTAGCATTTTATAACTTCGTCATCATCCTTTCCATGCGGCAGCCCCACCACGGCGCTCTCCCGAACTTTGGGATGCATGTTGAGCAAATTCTCTATCTGGGCAGGGAAGACCTTTAACCCTTTGGATATTATCATGTCTTTTTTTCGGTCCTTGATAAAAAGAAATCCCTCGTGGTCTACAATGCCGATATCACCGGTTTTGAGCCAACCATCTTCAGTGAAAAGCTCTGTTGTGGCAGTTTCGTCCGCGTAGTATCCGGCGGTAACGTTTGGGCCTTTTACGCATATTTCCCCTTCCTCGCCGGGTTTCAGAATCCTGCTTTGTTCGTCCACTATTTTTATTTGCACTCCGGGCAACGGTCTGCCGACCGAACCCTCTTTCTTGTCTTTTGGATGATTAACGGAAACCACCGGACTTGTTTCGGTCAACCCGTATCCTTCCAGGAGATGGACCTTGAAGGTTTTTTCAAAATCGCGTTTTATGCGATTGCTTAACGGGGCGGCTCCGGAAATGCATAGCCGAAGATTTCTAAACGCCCAGTATTTTAAGAATATTTTTTTTAGCCCCTTTTCTTTTGCAAGAAGAGAATAGATTTGAGGTATGGCCACCATGATGCTCACTCCTTCCTTTCCCATTTCATTGAGCCATTTTTTTGGAGGGGTTATATTGCGGATTATCAGGGTTTTGGTCCCCAGGTATATTGGCAGAATGACATTTGTCGTCCACGCGAGCGTGTGAAACATGGGCAGAAGGCACATGAAAACATCGTTTTCTTTCGAGTGAATTACTTTTGCCGCCGCCGTCACATTTGAAATCAAATTGCAATGGGTAAGCATTACTCCTTTGGGATTTCCGGTGGTACCAGAGGTGTAAAGAACGGATATTAAATCGTTTGGAACGGATTTTTCTTTATGAGTTTCGGGGTAATAATGCGCGCTGTGAAGGCATTTCCAGAAATTTAGCGCCCCCTTTTCGGGGCTGTCTCCGACGCAGAGTATAAATTCGAGTTCTGGTATTTTTTTCGGCATTTTTATATAGTTTTTGAGAAAATCGGTTTCTGTAACCACGCCTTTGGAATGAGAGTTCGAGAGCATGAATTCTATTTCCTTCTGGCTTGAGATTAAGAAATTTATGGGAACGCTTATAGCGCCTATTTTAGATAGGGCAAAATATGAAATAATGAACTCAATGGAGTTTTTCAAGACAATTGCCACCTTGTCGTTTTTTCTGATCTTAAGCCGCCAGAACATATCGCTGGCTCTGTCAATGAAATACAGAAGTTGGTGATATGAATATCTCTTGTTTCCGGAAACGAAGGCGGTCAGCTCCGGCTCGGCAAGAGCCTTCTTTTGAACAAGGGAATATAAAGTCTCAAATTCTAACATAGGATAAGTTTCTATTTTAGCGATTTAAAGATGGATATTCAATAACCATTAGATAGTACCAGTAAGCGGTGACCAGCGGCAGGTATCAGTTTCCCTCGGGCCATGCGAAGAAAATCAAATCCACGTCGCGGAAAAGTTTAGATTTTTTCTTTTGTCGCCTATCTTTGCCTCGGGTCGAGTATATCCCTGAATGCATCGCCAAGCAGGTTCCAGCTCAAAACAAAAAGAAAAATGACAAATCCGGGTATTACAAGCGTGTGCCAGTAGGCAAGCGGGTTGGAACTTGTGCCCATAATCCAGTTTCTCGACATTGCTATGACTTGTCCCCAGTCTGCATAACCCGGAGGAGAGCCCAGTCCGAGAAAGCTCAAAGAAGCTGCCGTAAGAACTATCGCTCCGATATCCAGACTGCCCACTATTACAAGCGGGTAAATGGAGTTTGGAAGTATGTGTTTTGTGAAAATCCATAAGTCTGACGCTCCCATGATTTCCGCTTATATTATTGTAAAAGTTCAACAACGTTACTTTTATTTAGCGTTTTTAAATTATCTATAACTTTCCTGCGCCATTTCGGATGAAGATTAAGAAAGAATCTTTTTAACGAGATGGATTCACCTTCTTTTTTCAGCAAATCCAACATTCTGTCTATCTGTGCCGCTTCTTTTTCTTTTTTCTCTTTCTCTGGCCTCCTTGTGAATATAATAATTTTATGCAATGTAAAACATGCTGGATGAGGAAGTTTAATTTTTATCCCCTTTGTTTCCAAAGTTACTGTTTTCAGATAAAGAATATCCATAAATCTAAGAGCTTGCGCGTTCAATCCCAGCCCGGGCAAGGGAAAAGCTTTATCGTTCCCCTTTCCCTTCTCTGATACTAAAAACTCAATAAAAAGTTCCGGATGGACTAATCTTATATATCCCTGCTCGCCACGATAATCCATCAGAAAACCCAGTGGCTTTAATAATTCAGGCAAGTCAACGGTTGTCTTTAGAGATTTCGGATCGGGCACCAAAAAATCCACATCTCTGGTTCTCAGGGAAGCAATTGGCTGTTTTTTCTGGAAGTATAAGGTGTAAAAAAACATACACCAGCTTCCCACAACAACAAGATGCCTTAAAACATCTTTCTCATTTAAAATTCTTAGTACCTTGAATAATAAGTTAATTTGGTTATTTGCCATTTTTCAAAGACTGTTTCAGGAATTTTATCTGGTTTCTAATTTCCGAAAGCAGCTTGCGATACTTAGCGCGCAACCGCTTTGCTTCTTTATATCGTTTTACTATATCCGAAGAAACTTTTTTGCCTTTATAAGTAAATTTTATTTTCCCCTGCTCCCGGAGCAAAAGGTAATAATATTCATGCCCCTTTATTCTTTTCTTAACAAGACTACCTTTGGGCAATTTAGATAATGCTTGTTCGTAACTCTTTTTCAGCCGCAAAGAATTTTTTAATTCTTCCTCTAAGACGCCTTTGATTGCCATATTGCCCCCTTAGTTACCATACAACCTTTCAAATATTATATTTTGTATGGTAACGCATGTCAAATCACAAGAAAAAATATGTTTTTCCTCCGGGTCATCCATGAAGGAATTTCAGGTTCGGTAGAAATTCAAGATGTTTTACAAATACAAAAATTTGTTGTTTTCGCTTAGTAAAATGTTAACATCTTGACTTAGTAATAACATTAATTTTTTCAGGTAGTGACCAGTAAGCGGTGACCAGCGGCAGGTGTCAGTTTCCCTCGGGCCATGCGAAGAAAATCAAATCCACATCGCGGAAAAGTT
>CALEIX010000167.1 GCA_937898825.1 uncultured Elusimicrobia bacterium
TGATACGGCGACCACCGAGATCTACACCGTCTAATTCGTCGGCAGCGTCAGATGTGTATAAGAGACAGGGCAAGGATTTGAAAAACTATAAATGGAAGGTTAAGCAAGACAAAGGCGATGTCGATGCCATTACAGGCGCCACTATTTCTTCGCGCGCAATCACGGATATTCTTGAAAACGGGCTTAAGATAATCAAATTCAGGTATATCGAAGAAGGGAAAAAATGTGGAAAGAATTTAAAAAAGGAATCATCAAAGAGAACCCGGTCCTGAGCGCTTTGCTTGGGCTTTGCCCCACTTTGGCAGTCACAACAACGGTTAAAAACGGAATAGGAATGGGTCTGGCCACTATTTTTGTATTAATTGGCTCCAACGCCGTCATATCTTTACTTGCAAGACACATTCCCTCCAAAGTAAGAATTCCTTCTTACATAGTTATCATAGCCACATTCGTGACTATAGTGGATTTGCTGGTGCAGGCTTTCTCTCCCGAACTTAACAAGAGTCTTGGAATTTTTATACCGCTGATAGTGGTCAATTGCATTGTTCTTGGCAGGGCTGAGGCGTTTGCCGGAAGAAATAGGTTTCTTCCTTCCATTATGGATGCTCTCGGGATGGGATTGGGTTTTACCCTGGCTTTGTTTCTTCTGTCGTCAATCAGGGAGATACTTGGCAACGGGACTTTTTTGGGGTTTCATGTTCTTGGAAATATCCCCCCGATTCTGGTTTTTATTCTTCCTCCCGGTGCGTTTATATCGCTTGGTTTTATTATTGCCGCCGTAAGTTTTCTTTCGGCTAAAAGAAGGAACGGATGAAAGATTACCTTTTAATAATGATAAGCGCTATTTTCATAAACAACGTGATATTCGCAAGGTTCCTGGGTCTTTGCCCGTATTTAGGGGTTTCAAAAAAGTTCTCTACCGCCTGGGGAATGGGAATGGCGGTTACTTTTGTTATGACCGTCTCTACGGCGATAACCTTTCCTTTGAACAGATATATTCTTTTGCCGTTTCATATCGAATATATGAGAACTGTTATGTTTATTTTGGTTATTGCCTCTTTGGTGCAAATTGTGGAGATAGTGCTTAAGAAAACAAGTCCGTCTCTTCACAGGTCGCTCGGCATTTACCTCCCCTTGATTACGACGAACTGCGCTATTTTGGGCATGGCACTTCTCGCCATAAAAGGCGAGTATTCTTTTTTTGAAGCTGTTTTTTTCGCTTTTTCAAGCGCTCTCGGTTTCACTTTAGCCATACTCATATTTTCAGGGATAAGAGAAAGACTTGATTTTGCCAATGTGCCGGAAAATTTTAAGAATGTTCCTATAGCCCTTATAACAGCCGCGCTTCTGGCGATGTCTTTCATGGGTTTCGCCGGTCTGGTGAAATGAGAGTAAGTTATTTAGTGATTAAGTGATTGAGTGATTGATTGAGTGATTGAGTGATTGATTGAGTGATTGAGTACTGCTATAATAAGGTTTCATTTAATTGTGTTTATTAAATTCTTAAATGTTCTTATTTTTTTCACTATTTTTCTTTCCGCCTCGTGCGCGCGAAAACCGGAATTTGTTTTCCATAATAAACAGAAAATACTTATGGGAACGGTTTTTGAAATAAAGGTTTTTGTTGACAGGAAAAAATTTCCGCCGAAGAGATTTGAAAAAATAGTTCAAAATGCCTTCTTGGAAATAGAGCGCCTTGAAAAACAAATGAGTGAGTGGATACCGGATTCTCCGGTTTCAAAAATTTCCGCCGCGGCCGGTTTAAGGCCGGTTCGGGTTCCTGAAGAAAGTTTGGAAGTTATTAAGACTGCGCTTTCTGTTTCCTCTGAAACCGGAGGCGCGTTTGACATAAGTTTCAAACCGTTGGGCAAATTATGGAACGTTAAAAAAAGAAAAATTCCACCGGACAAAGAAGAAATAAAAGAAGCGTTGAGATTGATCGGTTATGAAAATATTGTGTTGGACGAAAAAAAGGGGACGGTTTATTTGAAGAAAAAAGGAATGAGCATAGGTTTGGGCGGCATAGCCAAGGGTTATGCCGCTGGCAAAGCGGCAAAGGTGCTGAAAGAAAAAGGGATAGAAAATTTTATAATAAATGCCGGGGGGGATTTGTATTTTTCAGGGAGTAAAAACGGAAAATTCTGGACGACGGGAATAAAAAATCCGGACGGCGGTTTTTTTGTGAAATTGAAGATAAAGACTGATTGTGCGGTCGCCACAAGCGGGAATTATGAGAGATTTTTTATTTATAAAGGGAAAAGATACCATCATATAATAGACGCGCGCAGCGGCTATCCCGCATACGGATTGAAGTCGGTTACAGTTATCTCGAAAAATCCGGCACTGGCCGACGCTTACGCAACTTCCTTTTTTATTTTGGGTTATGAAAAGTCTTTGGATATTGTCAGAAAGAAAAAAGATTTGGCATTTATAATGGTTACTGAAGAAGGGAATATTCTAAAAAGCGCTAATTTTGAGAATATGGCGGCCCCGTTAACCTGGGTCAGTACAGGCGTTTTGTAATTTTCTCCGTTGTCTTATAAGAGATATGGTCGGCAATGGAATAAAGAGCAGGAACGACGAAGAGAGTGAGAAAGGTGGCCACAAAAAGACCGCCGGCAATGGTTACTCCCATTGGAGCGCGCATCTCCCATCCTTCTGACCGGGAGAAAACCATAGGAATAACCCCTAAAATCGTGGAAAACGCTGTGATAAAAATCGGGCGAAGGCGTGTTGATGCCCCTTCAACAAGAGCCTGATGCTTTTCCATTCCTTTTTTTCTTAACTGATTCACATAATCAATCATCACAATCCCGTTATTTACCACCACCCCGGCTAATATTATTACACCCATAAATGCCGCAGTTGACAGAGGCATACCAAATACCCCGAGCCCCAGCGCAACGCCGATAATCGCAAGCGGCACCGTAAACATTATGACCAATGGCTGTGTAAACGATTCAAACTGGGCTGCCATAATCATGTAGATGAGAAGAACAGCGGCAATAAATCCTAAAAGCAGGGTGGTAAATGTTTCTTTCATCTGTTTATAACTTCCGCCGTATTCAATAAAATAACCTGAAGGAAGTTTTAAGTCATTCAAATTTTTCTTTATATCAGAAGCTATCTTTCCGATTGCCCTTCCTGTTGTGTCAGCAGTTACAGTAACTTTTCTCATGCGGTCTTCCCTGCGAATGGTTATGGGCCCTTTTCTGTAAATGAGATTAGCCACATCAGGAATACCGACAGAAAAACCCAAAGGCGATGTAATGCTCAAATTTCTGATATCAGAAACGGTCTTTCTGTCATTTTCTCTGAGTCTCACCATAATATCATGCTCATCGCCGCCGATACGGTATTTGGTGGCAGTTTTTCCTAAATTTGCCGCCTGAATATTACTTCCAATCTGAGCCACAGTTAAACCATAATGATATGCCTTTTCCCTGTCAACTTTTATTTGAAGTTCCGTTTTTCCTTCACGCATTGATACAGTAATATCCCTTAAGCCCTCAACGTCTTTGATTTTATCCGCTATTTCATCAGCGTATTCTTTAAGTTTATTCAGATCCTTGCCGAAAATCTTTATCTCTACGGGTGCCTGACCCATTCCTCCCATCATCATCCCGGACATATCCATAAACTCAAAACTTGTATCCTTTAACTTGGGCGATTTTCTTCTTAGTTCTTCCATAATCTCTAATGAACTTCTTTTTCTGTCTTTTAAATCGACAAGCCGCGCCATTATCATTCCCTCATTCACATCGGCCGCTCCCATCCCCATTGCTCTGGCAGCTATATCCTGAGCATAGGCAGAAGGACCTATCATTGCCGCAACTAATTTTTTCTCTTTTATCTTCAGAAACTCATCCTCGACCGAACTTAATACCCTGTTGGTTTCTTCGAGATTCGTCCCCACGGGGAGTTTGGCGTTGAAAATGAGCATTGGAATATCCATTTTCGGCATAAATTCAAAACCAAGAGAATAGATGACTATTAAACTCAAAAGAAACGCGCCACCTGCAATAAGAATAACTCTTCCCCTGTGATGAAGGGCTTTAGCAAGAGATTTTTTATACCAACCCTTTATTTTTTTAAATTTTAATTCTCCTGTTGCTCCAGCCCACTCTTCTTTTTTTCCCTGTTTGAATAGAACTGAGGCAATCATGGGGACAAGTGTAAGAGCGACAAAAAGAGAAGCAACAAGACTGATAACCACTGTGCTGGCAAGAGGACGGGACATCTCACCTGCCATCCCGCCTCCGAGAATCATGGGAATAAACACAGCAATTGTGGTTAAGGTAGCAGTGGTTATTGCCATTCCCACTTCAGTTGCCCCAATTTTTGCCGCCTCTATTCTTGTTTTTCCTGCCTCAAGATGACGAAAAGTATTTTCAATTACAACAACAGCATTATCTAAAAGCATTCCCACCGCCAGAGCAAGACCAATTAAGGTCAACATATTGAGTGTATAATCAAAGATATATAGTCCGATAAATGTGGTGATTATTGAAATAGGAATGGCCAGGGATATGGCTAAGGTGGGACGCCAGTTGCGCAGGAATAAAAAGATAAAAATAACCGCTAATGTCCCGCCTACAACCACATTGCTCGTGGTTTTAGAAGCAATCTGTTTTATGATATGCGCCTGGTCCAGCACTGCGTGAAACTTTAATCCTTCAGGCATCTCTTCTTTCATTTCTTCTATTACTTTTTTAACTTTATTTATCACCACAACAGTATTCGCTCCTGACTGTTTAGTAATAGCCAGCATCACGGTTTCCTGTTTATTGAGTCTCATAAGAAAGCGCATCTCTTTGTGAGTGTCTTCTACCCGGGCAACATCCTTGACATAAATGGGAACCCCATGCTGATAAGAAACAGGAGTATTTTCTATTGATTTGAGATTTTTGTACTCTCCTAAAACCCTTACCAGATACTCTTTATAATCCTTTGTCACCTGACCGCAGGAAAAATTCAAATTCTCTGCCTGCAGGGTTCTGATTATCCGGTCCAGAGAAATTTTATGCGCCTCTAACTTTGTCTTATCAACGAAAATATTGATTTCCCTTTCTTTGCCGCCAAAAAGCATAACCCCGCCCACGCCTTCAATCCTCTCCAGTTTCGGCTTGATATTGTCATCAAGGTAGTCTCTCAATTTCATTGTATCTTCCATTCCGGTGATCCCATAAAATATTACGGGCATCTGGGACGGGTCAAATTTCAAAACCAGAGGGTTGCTGGCATCTTCAGGTAAAAAGTCCTTGACCTGGTCAATCATATCTCTTATGTCCTGGGTCGCGGCGTCAAGATCTGTCCCCCATTCAAGTTCAACCATTATTGCTGAAATTCCTTCATCAGAAGTTGAATAAACATGCTTTACCCTTTTTACTGTGCTGACAGCTTCCTCTAATGGTTTGGTAACCAGTTGTTCCATATCCTCCGGTGCTACTCCCCTGTATGTGGTGATGACAGATATATTGGGATAATCCATTTCAGGCATCATATCCAGTCCCAATTGAAAAAAAGCAACAATACCGCCGAGAACCACAATCATAATCAGCATTGTTATTGTCACTCTTCTATTAACTGAAAATTCAGGTAAACTCATATTGCCTCCAATATTTTCATCCCCCCTCTCGTTCTCCCCCCTTCAGGGGGGGAGATTAAGTCACCTCTTTGGCGATTTACATCGCCCGCTACATTTCTTTCCTCTATCCTCTTTCCTCTGTCCACTAACCTCTATGAACTATGA
>CALEIX010000168.1 GCA_937898825.1 uncultured Elusimicrobia bacterium
AATGATACGGCGACCACCGAGATCTACACCGTCTAATTCGTCGGCAGCGTCAGATGTGTATAAGAGACAGTGTTTGCTTTATTCACCCCCGGGTCTCGGCAAAACCACGCTTTCGCATATAATCGCCAAAGAAATGGGAGTCAATATAAAAACAACCTCCGGCCCGGTGCTTTCAAAGCCGGGTGATCTGGCAACGATTCTTACAACGGAAATAAATGAGGGCGATGTTTTATTTATCGACGAGGTGCATCGAATAAACGCCGCGGTGGAAGAAGCGCTCTATCCGGCGATGGAAGACTTCGTTTTTTTTGTGAACACGGGAAAGGGACCGGGCTCAACCACATTAAAACTATCCGTACCCAAATTTACTCTCATTGCCGCCACCACAAGAAGCGGACTCCTTACAGGCCCTTTGCGCGACAGATTTGGCATAATTTTCAATCTCGGTTTTTATACCCGGAAAGAGATAGAACAAATTATCGCAAGGTCGGCGAAAATACTGCGAGTTGAAACCACACTGGAAGGTATAAGGGAAATAGCGAAAAGGTCCCGTGGCACTCCCAGAATAGCGAACAGACTTTTAAAAAGAACTCGCGACTTTGCCCAGATTCTCGGAGAAGGCACCATTACCCCCGAAATAACCCTGAAAACAATGGCGTCGCTTGACATAGACGAGTGCGGCCTGGATGCACTGGACAGGAAACTTCTGTCCGTAATAATAGAAAATTTTAACGGCGGGCCCGTGGGACTCGAAACGCTGGCGATAGCTCTTAACGAAGAAACAGATACGCTTAGCGAATCAATAGAGCCTTTTCTGATGCAATCAGGATTCCTCGAGCGAACACCAAGAGGCAGGAAAACCACCAAGAAAAGCTACAAACATCTGGGAATTACCCCCCCAGGCAACCTTTTTCAAAATGCTTAAATTCATGTTCGCCCCGCTTTTTGTTCTGCCACTTCTTCGCAGCGCCGATACGGAGAACGCATCCGTGCAGATAAGAGTAGCTTTGATAAGAAACGCTGAAAACCTCTCTCTTGCCACTAAAGGAAGACTTTATCTTTTTGAAAAGCCCACCGGAGAAAAATACCAGCTTCTTCCAGATTCCAATTACCTCATGAAACCGAAAGGCAATAAAATCAAAATTGATGGAAAATCCTTATATCCCCCCATAACCTTAATTCCGCCAGAAGGAGAGGAAAGAATTAAGATAAATTCTCAATCTTACGCAGGAGAAATAACGATAAGCATCGAAGATTCTCTCTTGTGCATAGTTGAAAATGTGCCGATTGAGAACTATCTTGCCGGCGTGCTGCCCTTTGAAATGAGTCCTCTGTGGCCGCTGGAGGCTTTAAAAGCCCAGGCAGTGGTTTCGCGCACATTTGCCATCAAAAATCTAAAGCCCGACCTGCCATACGATATAACCAGCGGAACGGAAAAGCAGGTTTATAAAGGAATAAATGAAGCCAATAAGCGCATTCTACGGGCAATACAAGAAACTAAAGGCGAGGTATTGACTTACAGGGGAGAGCTGATAAGAGCCTATTTTCATTCCTGCTGCGGGGGGCATACCGCCTCAAATTACGCCGTATGGGGCGAAAAAATCATTCGACCGCTCAGAGGAGTAAGAGACCCCTTTTGCCGGCATTCAAAAAAATACTACTGGCAACTTTCCGCAGGCAGTAGCGAAATTCTGAAATTCGCACGGCAGCATGGCTCAAAAGCCATAAAAATAAAACGGCTGCGGGTGCTAAAAAAGGATTCTTCAGGGCGCGCACTTAAATTGAAGATTTACACAAATACAAAACCGCTCGTGGTCAGGGCTTACGATTTGCGCAAGTTTCTCGGGCCACGGCATTTCAAAAGCACTCTCATATACCGGATCAAGAAAACAAAAGAGGGATTTAAGTTTTACGGAAAGGGCTGGGGACATGGCGTGGGCATGTGCCAGGAGGGAGCGAAAGCAATGGCAAAAAAAGGGAAATCCTACAGGCAAATACTACGCCATTATTATCCGAAGGCCCGCATAAAGCATCTCAAATGATTCTCGGAAGATTCGCAAATTTGAAAACACAAGATCTCATTGCTCCCTTTCCCGCAAAGCCCAGAGATTCGGCTCGCCTGATGCTTCTTGACAGAAAAACCAAACGTATAAAACACACTGTATTCGCCGAACTTCCAAAATTTTTAAGAAGCGGCGATTGCCTGGTTTTAAACAGATCAAAAGTGGAAAAACTAAGATTCCGCGCCAGAAAAGAAAGCGGTGGCTTATGCGACATTCTCCTGGTCTCTCCCTTAAATGCTGAAAGAACCTTGTGGAAAATTCTGGGCAGAAAAATAAAGGAAGGTAATCGTTTGACTATTGATGGAGGAAATCAAATCGTCTCGCTTAAAAAAACCGGAGGCAGCTTTGTGGCTGAATTTTCCATGCCTCTCACCGGTAAATACATTGACGCTTACGGGCAAATGCCTCTGCCAAACTATATTATCAATGCGAGAAAAAAGCAAATTGCCGGTGAAAGCACCAAAATGGACGAGTCAACATATCAAACAGTATATGCCAAAGAGCCAGGTTCTATAGCTGCGCCAACAGCAGGATTCCACTTTACCAGACATCTAATCAATAACTTAAAGGCGAAGAAAATCGAAATACTATACATCACTCTTCATATCGGATGGGGAACTTTCAAACCCGTGAGAACCTCTCCAGACAAGCACCGAATGCTTCCCGAATCGTTTTTTATATCAAAAGAAACTGTGGACAAAATAAACAAAGCCAAACGTGAAAAAAGAAGAATAATAGCGGTCGGCACATCTACCATGAGAACCCTTGAAACTTGTTCTGAAGATTCCGGTTTTATCCGGGCACAAAGCAGTGAAACCTGTATATTCATATACCCGCCTTACAAATTCAAAGTGGCGGACGCATTTATAACGAACTTCCACCTTCCCTTTTCCGCGCCTCTTTATATGACGGCTGCTTTTGCCGGTGAGGATTTACTTTACATGGCATACAAAAAAGGGGTGAACATGAAATATAGATTCTATTCTTATGGCGACGGAATGCTTATAATATAACTATGAAAACGTTTGCCATCAAACGCGAGTCTCCCGGATGCAGAGCGCGAGCAGGGGAATTACAGACAAGGCACGGAATAATACATACTCCCACCTTCATGCCCGTGGCGACTCAAGGTTCGGTGAAGGCGCTTTCGCAAAACGATATAGAGAGCATAAACGCGCAATGCATCCTGACAAACACCTATCACCTTTATCTCAGACCCGGCCCGGAAGTGCTTAATAAATTCAAGGGATTGCACAATTTTATGAATTTTAGCAGGCCTATCCTCAGCGATTCCGGGGGATTTCAGGTATATAGCCTGAGCAAATTCAGAAAAATAACCGAAACCGGAATTTATTTTACCTCGCATTTAGACGGGAGTAAGCATTTTTTCACTCCTGAAAAAGTAATAGAGCAGCAGGCGATTATAAACTCCGACATCTGGACCACCCTTGACGTTTGTCTTGAAAATCCATCGCCATATTCCCTGGTCAAGGAATCCCTGAAGAAAACCGAAAAATGGGCAAAAAAATCTGTTGCCGCTTTTCTAAAAAGAGGAAAAAACAAAAGCGGTCATCTTCTTTTTGGAATAATCCAGGGCGGCACTTTTACAGAGCTCCGGCGCAGGGCTGCGCTTGAAATGGCGGGGCTAGATGTAAACGGCTTTGCCATAGGCGGACTTTCAGTAGGAGAAAGCAAAGAAGAAATGCTTGAAATGATTGGGACAATAAAAGAAAATCTGCCTCCTGGAAAACCTGTTTATCTTATGGGTCTGGGCACGCCTGAAGACATCTGGAACTGCGTAGAAGCAGGAGTAGACATGTTTGACTGCGTTCTTCCCACGAGAAACGCAAGAAACGGCCAGGCTCTGACAACATATGGAAAAATCTACTTAAAAAACGCCGGGTTCCGCAAAGATCATTCACCACTGGATGAGGAATGCGATTGCTGCACCTGCAAAAATTATTCGCGGGCATACTTAAGCCACCTTACCAGAGCTCATGAACTCCTGGCGCACAATCTCATCTCAGTTCACAACCTGCGGTTTCTCCTCCGCCAGACGGAGAAAATGCATGCA
>CALEIX010000169.1 GCA_937898825.1 uncultured Elusimicrobia bacterium
TTTTTTTTTTCATGCAGAAGACGGCATACGAGATGTAGAGAGGTCTCGTGGGCTCGGAGATGTGTATAAGAGACAGATATAAAGCGGGACGTGTATCCACAACTACTGGATGAAATAAATTTAAAAGGTGTTTCCATGCTGCTTGGTGCCAGGCAGGTGGGAAAAACCTTTTTACTGGAACGGTTATATAAAAACACCAAATCGTTGGGATTAAAGGCCGTTTATTATAACCTGGAATTACCGGAACATTTGAGATTGTTTAACCGGTCTGACGCCGAGATATATGATTTCCTGTCTTCGGCCGGTGATGTGGTTTTTCTGGACGAATTCCATTATCTAAAAAATGCTTCCAGAATATTCAAAATGTTGTTTGACGGCAAGAAGAAAGTTAAAATATATGCTTCGGGCTCTTCTTCGCTTAAAATCCATAAACATCTTAAAGAAAGCATGGCGGGCCGCAGATGGGTAACCCAATTAATGCCGTTCTCTTATAATGAATTTTTACGGAAATTCGGGAAGGGAGGGCCTTCCAAAAAAGCGTTTAATGAATATGTCGTCTATGGTGGACTTCCCGGACTTCTGAAAATGAGAGGCACTGACGCCAAGATGCGGCTCTTGAATGAAATTTTAGAAACGTATATTCAGAAAGATATTAAATCTCTTATTAAGGAGGAAAATATCCGCGCTTTCAATTCATTGCTCTATCTTATTGCGGAAAACCAGGGCTCGCTTATCTCGGAAAATAGTCTTTCAAGGGAAGTCGGACTTACGGCGGCTACAGTGAATAAGCATATTTCAATTCTTCAGAATACTTATGTTTGTTATCTGGTTTATTCTTACGCAAAAAAATTGGGCAATGAGCTCAAGAAATCTAAAAAAGTGTATTTTTATGATCTGGGAATAAGGAATATCCTGCTTAAAGATTTTACGCCTTATTCAAAAAGAAAAGATAAGGGAGTAGTCGCTGAAACATTTGTATTTTTGCAGTTACTTTCATTGCTTAAACCCAATATGGAAATAAGGTTTTGGCGGAATAAAGCGGGCAGGGAAATTGATTTTGTAATTCTTAAAAATCGCAGACCTTTTCTTTTGGAAGTAAAGACCTCGCTTTCATCAGCTGAAATTCCTGGGGCTTTTCATGATTTTATGAAACATTATCCCGAGACCATTGGTGGGATGGTTGTTTCGGGCGAATATGAGGGTATAAAGGTAGTTAACGGGAAACGCATAGTATTTTCCACCTTCGGCAAGTTTATCGATATTTTAAAGAAAAAATTGTGAATATTGTCTTTTGGGTCCTGGTTCTGCCAGAGAGTGGCGATTATCGCGAGTCATAATATTTTGCCGGAAGTTTTTCATGAACGCCAAGATTTATGAAATAGAAAAAAGGGCCAAACGTGAAAACAAATCCATCTCCGAAACCATAAAATCGCTCTACAATATAGACATCTAACTACTAAAAAGTGCTTGGCATCTTTCTCGGGGGAAGGTCAGGAGATTTCTAACGAGGCAAGTTAAGTTTCTTGAAAAACTGTGGAATATAAACTATACTTTATATATGCAAGGTAAAACTAAAATATTATTTAGAAATCTACGAGATTATATTAATGCGCTTATATCAAGAAAACAATCCGCTTTGATATTTGGCCCCAGGCAAGTTGGAAAAACTACCCTTGTCAAGAATTCCTTAAAATCAATCAATAATATTGACATTGTGGATTGTTTTTTTCAAAATCCTGAAATAAGATTAAATTATGAAAAAGATCCCGCTTTGCTTATAAGGCAATTAAAGGCGTCCAAAACACATAAATTGGTATTTATAGACGAGGCGCAGAAAGTTCCTCAAATATTCGATGCTGTTCAGTATCTTATAGATGAAAATATAGCCTCTTTTATAATAACCGGTTCATCGGCCAGAAAATTAAAGAGGAAGGGGGGGAATCTTTTGCCCGGAAGGGTTAAAAGTTTTAGACTTACACCATTGTTGTTTAATGAAATGGGATGGCTTAAATCCGAAAAGTCGCAAATTTTGAAAATTAAAAATATCAATCCGCTTCAAAAATATTCTTTTAAAAAATCAATGGTATTCGGTTCTTTGCCCTATATAGTTAATTTAAAAACTGATAAAGATAGGGTTGATTTTTTAAGGGCTTACTCGCATATTTATTTGGAGGAAGAAATAAGGGCCGAAGCTTTAAGCAGAAAAATGGGAGCGTTTTCAAGATTTATCGAATTGGCCGCTCAAGAATCGGGAACCTCTCCTAATTTTTCAAAATTATCGATGGAATCCGGCGTAAGCGCTCCGGCGGTTAAGGAGTTTTATAATATCCTTGAAGATACTTTGGTAATAGAGCGAGTTGATCCGTATTTGAAAAATGCTCGCAAGAGAATTTTTTCTTCACCTAAATATTACTTTTTTGATTTAGGGGTTAGAAATAGTATTGCGCGGTTTCCTCTTGCTCAAGAGTTGGTGAATTCTCAAAAAGGCATTCTTTTTGAACATGCGATTATGCTGGAAATTATAAATCGCATAAGAGCTTTAAATCTTGATTATAAAGTGTGTTACTGGAGAACTTCTTCCGGAGCCGAGGTCGATTGTGTTATAGATACCGGTGGGGAAGTTATTCCCGTAGAAATAAAATCATCTTCAAAAGTTAGTAAAAGAGACGCCAAAGGACTTTTTTCTTTTCTTAAAGATTATTCTAATGTGGCCAAAAAAGGTTTTATTATTACTCAAGGGGATAAACCTGAAGTGATTGCGGATAACGTAACCGCGATTCCTTGGGATTATTTATAATTGGCTGAATAAGGCCGATATGAGGTTTGCATGGAGAACAAATTATGATTATACTGGGCATTAATGCCTATCATGGAGATTCATCGGCATGTTTGGTGAGAGACGGGCGTCTTGTTTGTGCCATAGAAGAAGAGAGGATAAGACGCAAGAAGCATTGGGCGGGGCTTCCGACGGAATCGGTTAAGTGGTGCCTTGGATACGCGGGGGTTTCGCTTAAGGATGTGGACTATATTGCCGTTGGCCGGAATCCTTACGCCCATCTTGAAAAGAAAATATTGAGAGTTTTGACTAAAAAGCATTCTTTCAGTTTTTTGAGAAGCAGGTATAAAAACGCCGGAAAGATAAAGAAACTAAAAGAAAAACTGGCGGAAGATCTGGGATTCTCGCCTAGAGCAGTTAAAGCGCAAACGGTTAATGTTGAACATCATAAAGCGCATCTGGCAAGTTCTTTTTTTGTTTCGCCTTTCAATAGGGCGGTCTGTGTTTCAATAGACGGTTTCGGCGATTTTGTAAGTTCTATGGTTGGGCTTGGTCAGGGTAATGAAATAAAAGTGGAGAAATCTGTGAAATATCCTCATTCTCTTGGCATTTTTTATACGGCAATGACTCAGTTTTTAGGTTTTGAAAAATACGGTGACGAATACAAGGTTATGGGGCTTTCGGCCATGGGTAAACCTTGTTATATGAAAGAAATGCGGAAAATAGTGAGGTTGGACAAGAATGGTCTTTTTTCGCTTAATACTGATTTTTTTGTTCATCACACCAAAGGTGTTGAAATGACATGGAGTGAAGGGGAACCCCAAATAGGAAGATTGTATTCCGATAATTTAATCAAACTTCTCGGCGCTCCGAGAAAGAAGTCTGAAAAAATCACTCAAAAATACGTAGATTTGGCATCTTCCATGCAGAAAATATATGAAGAAACTTTTTTTCACGTTCTTAACAATGTCTACAAAAAATATAGGTGCGATAAGTTATGCCTTTCCGGCGGTTCCATTCAGAATTCGCTTGCCAACGGCAGGATATTTGAAAACACCGATTTCAGGGATGTTTATATTCCTCCGGCGGCTTATGATGCTGGCACTGCCGTAGGCGCGGCTTTTTGGGTCTTCAATTCGGTTCTCGGCGGTGAAAGGGAATATATAATGGATACTCCATATTTCGGACCGGAGTTTTCCAATGACGGAATTAAACTTATGCTCAATGCGATGGGAATCAAGTATGAGAAGTTATCGGACGGTGATTTGTTCCGAACCGTGGCTGCTCATATAGCAGAGGGCAAAATCGTTGGTTGGTTTCAGGGGCGTACGGAGTGGGGGCCGAGAGCTTTGGGAAACAGAAGCATTCTTGCAGATCCTAGAAGAGGAGATATGCGGGACGTATTAAATGAAAGGATAAAGAAAAGGGAGAATTTTAGGCCCTTCGCTCCGTCAGTGCTGGAAGATTCCGTAGAGGATTGGTTTGAAAATTCTTACCCGGTTCCGTTTATGGAAAAGGTTTACAAGATAAGAGCTGCCAAAAGAAAAAGGGTGCCGGCTGTATGTCATGTTGACGGGACGGGTCGGCTTCAAAGCGTCAGCAGAAAAATAAATCCGCGCTATTATGCCCTGATAAGGGAATTTTACAAGATGACGCGGGTGCCGATGGTCCTGAACACTTCTTTCAATGAAAATGAACCCATAGTCAATACTCCCGGGGAAGCCATTCATTGTTTCCTGCGAACGAAAATGGATGTGCTGGTCCTGAACAACTTTCTTATAATCAATCACAAGGTTTCCTTCGGCGGCGGCACATGAACGTGAAAATATCCGTTGTGACGGTTAGTTTAAACAATAAGGACGAAATAGAAAAAACCATTCTTTCTGTTTTGTCGCAAAAGGACGTTGAAATTGAATATATTTTAGTTGATGGTCTTTCAAATGACGGCACTCTTGATGTAATATCAAGGCATAAAAGTAAAATACATAAAATTGTGTCTGAAAAGGATAATGGTGTCTACTCGGCTCTGAATAAGGGAATTCGCCTTGCCACTGTCTCTTATACACATCTCCGAGCCCACGAGACCTCTCTACATCTCGTATGCCGTCTTCTGCTTGAAA
>CALEIX010000170.1 GCA_937898825.1 uncultured Elusimicrobia bacterium
TTATCGTGAGAGCAAACTTGCGCTTATTTATCTCTTGCAACCCGCTACTTGTCCCCTGTGACTTCCGACTATCCGACTTCTTACTTACGCTCTTGCGCTCTTACGCTCTTGTGCTCTTGCGTTCCTGTGTCTTGCAAATAGACTTTTTCAGTGAAACGCCACCTTACTTTTTCCGCTCCATTATCACCGCTCTGCCTTTGGAGCCGTTTATCCTTATGTCAAGGTCTTTTTTTAATCTTATCAAAGAAACATATTTTAATTTTTTCAAAACCTTCTTCTTCTTCAATAAATCCCAATTTACCCTTCCGTTCTTTTCGGAATTTATAGTGAGATATCCTATTCCGAGAGAGGTTATATTGTGAAAAAAATGAGTACCATAAGAAGGATCGGCAAACAATCCGGGATATTTCGTCTCTATCATAACTTTGGCGTTTGATATCTGATTCCACCTTACAGGCACCCCTAAAAGAGAATCGCTGGAACCCCATCTTCCGGGTCCGACAAGGATATAGTTTCTGCACTCCTTCTTAAGTTCATTGTTAAACTTCTCTATCTCCATGGCAATCTCATGGGTTCTCAAGGTTGAAAAAGTTTCGGGATTTACCAGCACAATGTCTTTTATGCCGTCTATTCTTCCGTTACCCAAAGTCAGATTACTGTCAAAAACAACACTTTTTTCATCTATATCATCAAAGCTGATTTTCTGATTGAAACTTCTGGATATCATGGGTCGTATCTGAAGAATATAAAATTCCGATTTCTTCGTTTCAGCATCATAATTCAGGGCAAATTCTATTTCTATATTGGTTACCATATTTCTTTTCACATAATCAACGACCCTCAAAATAACCTCACATAAAGGAATTATCTCGCTTTTTAGAATCGGAGCGAATGTAATCACTCTTGTTCCCTGCTCCCGCAAACCTTCATAGAAAATATCATTTTCCGGAGAATAAGTAGAACACACCAAAGAAATGCTGCCGTCATTTTCAGCTTCCTGCACGTCGTAAAAATTCACGTTCGGGTCGTCGTAATTATCCTTGACATCCGGGCCCAAATAAAGAGCAGCGAACTTTTTCTGAGTATTGTTAAAATAATCTCTGGTTGTGGAAAACTGATGTATGTTCCGGGGATGAGAAGGGGAAAAACGAAGCGAGTGATACCCTTCCACTATTGTCTTTCCCAGCCCAAGACAAACATGTGCTACGGGCTCCTCCGCAATTAACGGATACACCGGGTAAAAATTGTAGGATTGAACTATTCCGGAAATATTTGGATAAAATCTTCCACTACGAGGATAAAACTTGCCAACCACTTTTTGTATGATAACAGCCATTTTTTCATCATCAGGTATATGGGGACTAAATTGCCGGTAACTCATGGCCTCTTTGGAAAAAGTAGAGGCATAAACATATTTTATTGCGTTAATCAAATGTGCCAGTCTTACGGATTTATTCGGGTGATTATTCGGCAGCATATAAGTCTTGTATATCCCGGCAAAAGGCTGGGTTTTTGAATCTTCAAGTAAAGAAGAGGAACGAACAGCCAACGGGCCTCTTAAAGTCTCTATTATTGCTTCAAGGTCTTTTATCAAATAAGTGGGCAGGCGGGATTTTTCAAATATTTCTATTGTCTCATTGTCGTTCTGGACTTTTTCTATTTGCGGCATAATATTATTCTGGTCCACAAAAAAATCAAAAACATCCGTAGCCACAGTAACAGTATTTGGAGTTTTAACGGTTATCTGCGGCAAATCATGAATAAGATCCTTTCTGCTTAACAGAAAATCGGCAAAAGAAAGTCCCCTGGCCTTTCCGCCTATTGAACCCGAACCAATCTTTGAAAAAGGTGTGGAAGTGTCAAAAAACCTTCTATCAAATTTAAGAATGCTACCCTGTTGGGTTTTGGAAATAAACTGATGCAGAACTTCCACTAAATATTGTCTGAGTTCTTCTCCATCCTTGAATTCCGATATCTTTTTCGGGCGTATATGATAAGCTATTTCAAATTCGGTCCTGGCAAAAAGCCATTTTGAAAAATGATTATTCTTAGCGTGGTATATAAGTGAAGAAGCCGGCACTGTTTTTACTGTTTTCAGAAGGGAATGCAGGTCCTGTGCTCTTGCGACCTCCTTTCCACCATCCACAAAAACAAAATCACCAAGACCAAAATTTTCAAGTATGAATCTGCGCAGTTTGCTTCCGAGATCGGGACTGTTTTTGTTTATGAAATAAGCGCCCACCTTAAGCGCTTTTTCCTTATGCGAAACATTTGAAGACTGCAGGAGAACGGGTAAATCTTCAATTTTTCGCTTAACCTTTTTGACAAGAAGTATTCCCGCTTCTTTTTTTTCGTTTTTCCCGTACGGAAATTCAACGTCGCTTATCACACTGATTATATTTTTCGTGTACTTATTGAAAAGTTTCCACGCAGTTTCGTAATTTTCGGCAAGAAGTATCTTGGGTCTGGCTTTCATCCGGTCAATTTTTCTCGAAGGATTCAGTTCGTCCGCTATTACTATCTGAGTTTGTTTCAGAATCTCGGTGTATATTATAGGCAAATAAGAGGAATAAAACCTGACTGAATCCTCCACGAGAAGAATCGCCTGAACCCCTATTCGTGAATCATGGTCAAAATTTAGTTCATCTTCAATCACATTTATTATAGAAGAAAAAAGGCGCGTGTCTCCATGCCACATAAAAATTTTGTTTACCCCTTTTTTAACGGAAGCGGAGATGTTTAGAATATCCTGAATATTAAAAGAAAGCAAAACCAGAGGAATGTCCAACGAAATTCTTCTGACTGCACGCACAAAATTCTCCATATCCATATCCCCTATCTGGGTCATGCCTATGACAAGGTCATACTCGCCTGTCTTAATTTCATCGATGGCTTTTTTGCCGGTAGGGACTCTTTTTATTTTGGGAGAGGATTGTAAAAGAATATTTTCAAAAACTGCTTCGCTAAGCCTCTCGTTCTCGGCCAGAAGGAAAGAATCATAATGCGAAGCCACCAGAAGGACATTTTTTATTCTGTGCGGCATCAATTCTTCGTAAGCAAAATTCAGATGCTCCCGATTTTCCTTGAAATCGTATTCCATAAAGTTAATACAATAATTCTATAAAATTTGGCGGGAAATTTTTTGGAAATGAAAAGGGACGGGATTTACTCCCGTCCCTCAAACAACCAAATACCTGCTTATTACACAATACCCTGAGCTATCATTGCGTCAGCAACCTTCATGAAACCCGCTATATTGGCTCCAACAATATAATTGCCCCGGCAATTGTATTCTCTGGCTGTGTCATAGGAATTTTTATGTATTGTCTTCATTATCCTATGGAGATGGCCGTCAACTTCCTCTCTCGACCAGCTCATTCTCATGGAATTTTGAGACATCTCAAGCCCGGATACGGTAACGCCTCCGGCATTTGCGGCCTTTCCCGGACCGAACAGAATGCCGTTTTCAAGAAAGACATCTATGGCTTCGGGAGTGGAAGGCATATTGGCGCCCTCGCAGACGCATTTGCATCCGTTTTTTACCAAAATCTTCGCGTCTTCTTCATTTAATTCATTTTCAGTGGCGCAAGGGATAGCAATATCGACTTTTATTCCCCAGGGTCTTTTTTCCGCGTGATATTCTGCCGATGAAAATTTATCCGCGTAAGGTTTTACCATGTCTTTCGCGGATAGACGCATTTTAAGCATGTATTCTATTTTTTCTCCGCTTACGCCGTCTTTATCGTAAATAAATCCGTCCGGCCCGGATAAAGTGACCACTTTTCCGCCGAGCTCTACGACTTTTCTAGTCACGCCCCAGGCCACATTGCCGAAGCCCGATACGGCCACAGTTTTTCCTTTTATGCCCTGGCCTCGGGTTTTTAACATTTCCTCGGTAAAGTAAACCACGCCGTAACCGGTGGCCTCGGGTCTTATCAAACTTCCTCCCCAGCTCAATCCTTTTCCGGTCAAGACTCCCGTAAATTCATTTTTAAGTCTTTTATATTGACCGAATAAATAGCCGATTTCTCTGCCGCCGACTCCGATATCTCCGGCCGGCACATCCAGATGCGGTCCGATATGCTTACTCAATTCAGTCATAAAGGATTGGCAGAATTTCATTATTTCATTGTCCGACTTGCCTTTGGGGTCAAAATCAGAGCCGCCTTTTGCCCCGCCCATTGGGAGAGTGGTGAGGCTATTTTTGAAAATTTGCTCAAAACCCAGGAATTTCAAAATTCCGAGGTTCACGCTGGGGTGAAACCTGAGTCCGCCTTTATACGGACCTATGGCGCTATTGAATTCCACCCTGTAACCTCTATTCACATGAACATTTCCCCTGTCGTCCACCCACGGAACCCTGAACATTATCACTCTTTCGGGTTCTGTGATTCTCTCTAAAAGACCTGCCTTCTTAAACTCCGGATGTCTGTCTATTACCGGGGCAAGCGACATTAAAACCTCTTCCACCGCCTGATGGAATTCGGTTTCATTGGGATTTTTCGTTTTCAAACGTTCTATTACGCTACCAACATACTTCCTGGCTTCGCTACTTACTTTCTCAGGAACCTCTATGGCCATACTCCCTCCTTAATCTCTTTTTTGATACTCCTGAAAACCACTAATTTTCATTTATTATGCTATCACTTTAACTTCACATCGTCAATGTATTTGCGGATAACAATCGGCTAAGGCAGGTTCGGAAAAAGTCTATCTGCAAGTCACAGGAACGCAAGAGCACAAGAGCGTAAGAGCGCAAGAGCGTAAGTAAGAAGTCGGATAGTCGGAAGTCACAAGGCATAAGGCGGAAGGCATAAGGCACAGGGCACAAGTTGCAAGAGATAAATAAACGCAAGTTTGCTCTCACGATAAATACGTTGATATGTTGATACGTTG
>CALEIX010000171.1 GCA_937898825.1 uncultured Elusimicrobia bacterium
CCGTCTAATTCGTCGGCAGCGTCAGATGTGTATAAGAGACAGGGACCCGGAGATGCGTCCCCTGTTTCAAATGAGCGGCGATGTGGCGCGAAAAATGAATGTTATTCCTTTTGAAAAAATTCAGGCGAACACGTCCACTTTTTTAAGCAATTGATTTGCCGCGTAAGCAATTGATTTGCCGCGAGAGATGAATATATATATAATATTAGGATTAATATGAAGCGAACAAAGATTCGGAAAAATCTCAAAAGTTTTTTCAGGCCTGTCAGCATAGTGATAGTGCCGCATAATAGTTTCTCTTCCATGAGGTTTAAATTTTCCGTCTTCACATTCTTGGCGATTGTTCTATTATGGACAGGATTTACTCTTTGGTCAGGTTATGTGGCTGGAAGGTTTTTTGATTATTACATTACCAAGGCGGACAACGCATATTTGAAAACCAGAGTCAGGTACATGTCTCTGAAAGTAGAAGAGGGTCTGAATTATCTTGCTCTTGCCAGAAAAACCGACAGGCAACTCAGAAAAATGCTGGGCATGTCCGTGAAGGAAGATTACCGCAATGCAATCGGCGGAGCTGACTTGCTGCAGATTAAAACTTTTAAAAAAGCGCTTATGGAAAAAGCGAGACGCGAGAATTTTTCCAAAGTAGACCAGTCTATATACAAAATGTTAAATGAATCAAATAAACGAATCTCAAGTTTTTCTGAAATAAGCTGGTATATCACCAGCAAGTATCATTTTTCCAGGGCTATACCGTTGTCATGGCCGGCAAAAGGCAGAATCACCTCCAGTTTCGGATACAGGCTTTCTCCGATAACGTTCCAAAGGGAATTTCATAGCGGTGTTGATATAGCCAGTGCGCCGGGAACTCCCATATACGCAACCGCTGACGGAGTCGTTCGCCATGCCGGCTGGGTTTCCGGTTATGGATTGATGGTTCTCGTTGACCATGGCTTTGGCTATTCAACCCTCTATGCCCATAACAGCGAAAATCTGGTAAAAGAAAAAGATAGGGTAAAAAGGGGACAAGTTATAGCCAAAATAGGTTCTACTGGAACCTCTACCGGGCCTCATATTCATTACGAGGTGTGGCAGAATGGCATGCCCAAAAATCCTGTAGCCTATATTAGAATGAATAATAAAGTTTGCGAAAGCATAAGCATTTTTGAAAGTATTTTTTCGCATAAAATATAAGGGGGCGTTATGAGCATATTCAAGGAAGGAAGAACCGGTATTGAAGCGAGGAATAGCGAAACAGTGATAGGTCACGATTCTTATTTTCAGGGAACTTTCACGATAAAAGGCAGCCTTAAAGTAGAGGGCAGGATAGACGGTTCAATAGTGGATGGCAAGATAGTAACTGTTGGAAAAGCGGGAAAGGTGAAAGGGGATATTTCGTGCGAAAATGCCGTTGTGCATGGGGAGGTGCGGGGTAATATCGTGGCTACTAAGGGAATAGAAATCTTAGCTGGCGGAAATGTGGAAGGAGATTTAAACGCTCCCAAGATTACATTGGAAGATGGGTGCCTTTTTAACGGCCGCTGCACGATGGCGAAGAGGGAAAGCCATATTGAAGAAAATATTCAGCCTACCGAGAAAAAAGTAAAAAGCAAATGATTTCGTTTTTCTCAAAACACAAAAAGCCGATTTTTGTCATAACAACCGTAATTTTTCTGGCGGGAATATTCGTTGGACTCGGCGGTTATTTTTTCTCTTCTTCTTCTTTGGGGGCGGTTGCCTTGATTGGCTCCAAAAAGGTTTCTTACAAGTATTTCCTGAAGCGGGTTAATATGATTCTTGACAGGATTTCTGAAAGTGGCACGGAGATAAACGAAGGTTTGCGGGAGGAGGTAAAAAGAGAAGTCTTTAGAAATATGATAATTGAGGAAATGCTTTCTCAGGAAGCAAAGAGATATGGGATTCTAGTCTCGGATTTTGAAGTGTCTGCGGAGGTCCAGAACACTCCGCAGTTCAGGGATGAAAAAGGTTTCAATCCAAGGGTTTATTATTATACTATTATGAAAGAGATGGGGATGACACCTTCGGAATATGAACAATGGAGAAGAAAGGTCCGTCTTGCTTCCAATTTCAGGGAGTTTATATACACAACGATAAAAGTAACGCCTGCCGAACTTGCCTCGTACTATCTTTCCAAAGGCGGCAATATAAGAGATTTCAAGAAAGAAAGGGATAAATATTTAAAAGAAATTACTGAGCAAAAATTCCTTGAAATAATGAATTATTATCTTCAAATGCTCACCACAAAAATAGAAGTGAGAAGTTACCTTAAGGAAAGAGAAGAAGGAAGGTAAAATTTTCCTCAAGGGGCGATTTTTTATTTTACGGCAAAGTGATAGAAATTAAAAATTTAACAAAGGTTTTCAGCCAGACAAAAGCGCTGGACAATGTAAATTTAAAAGTCGGTAGGGGGGAAATTTTTGCTTTTCTTGGGCCTAACGGCGCGGGAAAGACAACCACAGTTAAAATAATGTCAGGTATTATAATGCCCACTTCCGGCTGCTGCCTCGTTTACGGGAAAGACGTTGTAAAGGATGTTCTTGCTGTTAAAAAGGAAATTGCTTATATTCCCGACGAACCTTTTGTGTATAACAAGCTGAGCGGTTATGAATTTCTGAGGTTTATCGGCGATATCTACAATATTGATGTCGATTTTCAGAAAAAAGAGATACCGAAACTACTTGAGATGTTTGACCTTTCAAAAGAGGGCGACGAGTTGCTTGAATCTTATTCCCACGGCATGCGTCAGAAGCTCCTGATTGCTGCCGTATTGCTGAGAAAACCCAGGGTTATTCTTTTTGATGAACCGACAGTCGGGCTTGACCCCAAAAGTATTAAGAAATTCAAAAACCTTCTACATGAACTCGCTTCCAAAGGCACCATAATTTTCATGTGCACTCATATACTTGAAATGGCCGAGAAGCTCTGCACAAAGGCTGCCATTATAAACTCAGGCAGAATAATAGCAGAAGGCAGCATTGATGAGTTGAAACGCAAGGGCTCTTCGGGCGGCGGGGAGAAACAGAGTCTTGAAGACGCCTTCCTCAAGATTACGGAGGGGTGAGTGTTTATCCTTCTTTGCAGAAGAAAGATTCTTTCATTGAAAAATAAAATACTTCATTTTTCTCGCTGGGAGATAATAAAAAATATAGTTTTTATCTCTGTGGGAACGGCTTTGCTTTCCCTTTTATATTATGGATTCTGGAGACTTCTTAACTATCTTGAAAATGTGGAAGTCATCGGTCCTGTTTTAAGCTGGAAATTGACCGGCATGGTTCTTCTCATTACATTTGCCATGATAGTAGTCTCTTCAATAATAATTTCTATGACAACACTTTATTATTCTTCCGATCTTAAATTTCTCTTTTCCTGTCCCATAAAAATGCGCTTTCTCTTTATGGATAAATCCATGGATACCATCTTTTATTCTTCATGGACATTAATGCTTGCCATCCTTCCATATATTATTGCACTTGCCAGAGTCAAGAATTTCGGCATTCTTTTTTATATTTCCTATTTTGCTGCAATAATACCGTTTATAATGATAGCTGCTGCTTTCGGCATACTTTTCAGCATGGTGATTATGTACCTTTTCCCAAGTTCCCGGACAAGAGATATAACATGGATAATTGGAAGTCTGTCAGTGGGTTTTGTTTACGTCCTTTTCAGATTTTCGCGTCCAGAAAGACTGATAAGACCAAACGCTCTTGAGGTTGTGGCGCAGTATATAAATTATCTGCAGTCTCCAACCGCCGAATACCTTCCCTCATGGTGGTTAACAAAAGGTATGATGAGTTTCGCAAGTGGGCATTGGGGCGATTTTGCCTTATATTTCTTTTATCTTCTGTCAGTTTCCATAATGGTATATGTTTTTATAATATGGTTATCGGAAAAGTTTTACCAGAAGGGATTTAGCGGGGCGCAATCTGGCGTGAAATTTCGGGGAAATAGGAGTGATTTTTTTGAACAGAAATTGTCCACCAAAATAGGTTTCCTGAAAGAAATTTTTATTGTTGTGTGGAAAGACAGGTTGCTTTTTTTGAGAGATGCCAGATACTGGACCCAAATTGTCCTTATCGTTTCGCTTATTCTCGTTTATCTCTTTAGTATTAAGCAATTGCCTCTGGATAGCCAGAATATAAAGAGCCTTGTCTCTTTTCTAAATGTAGGAGTTGCCGGTTTTGTTATTGCGGCGATAAATCTCAGGTTTGTTTTTCCGGCCGTAAGCCTTGAGGGGAAGAGTTACTGGATTTTGAGATCTTCTCCTGTCAAGACAGAAACGCTAATGGCGGCGAAATTAATCGTTTCAGGCGTGCCGGCGATGTTAGTGGCTGTTATTCTTGTCTTTTTCTCCAATAAATTGCTTGAGGCGGATTTCTTCATTTCTTTTCTCACATTTGCAACAATTATTATATCCTCAATCGTTGTTTCAGTTATGGCAATCGGAATTGGCGCAATTTTTCCAGATTTTTCAATGGAAAACATACACCAGATAGAATCTTCGTACGGGGGTTTTTTATATATGGCATGCGCAATGGGATATTTTGCGCTTGTAGTGGGGCTTGAATCATGGCCCGTTCAGATGCACTTCGCTCAAATTTACGGCAGACCCAATGCCTGGGATTTTGAAATAGTGTCTTTCTGCCTTATTTTTTTTATTATCCTTAATTTAACTGCTGTATTAATTCCGTGGAAGATGGGAGTCAGAAATCTTAAAAAACACGAAATATAACCAATTGCAAACCCGCATTGCAATTATAAAAGAACATCTTTTAACTTTGCTAATGAGCGTTGATAACCAATATTATCTTTTACAAACTTACGATATGTTGAAGGTGACATACTGATGTAATCTGAGAAATCACAAATTTTGTTTTGATGGGAAATTGATGTATATTCAGAATAGGAAGAATATTTCCAGTCCTTTGGATTATTTACAAGAAAGGATGTGACTGGATTTAAGTGAATATATCGCGTTAAATGTATAAATTGTTCATCATTTTTGACTCGAACATTCTTAAATCTTCCTTCCCATAAGGGGCCTTTTCGTTTATGTTTGAGGTTGAAATATTTGCTGTAGCTTTTCAAGATAAGGTTCATATATTTTGATATTCCTTCGGGACATTCTTGGCGTAAAATTAAATGCAGATGAGTTGGCATAATGCAGTAAGCGATTATTGTGATCAATTTTTTATCCCTTTGCAAACCCGCATTGCAATACGGTCCTTTATAGAATGAAAATCGGCAGGGGGGAGTTGATATCTGATAAAAAATTATTGTATTGAGCATTCTTTGATAATCAAATTTTGACGTAAAAATTTTGTATCCAGCAATGCTTTTAGTAAATACATGGTAAATTTCATTTATTGCCAACTCTTCTTTTCTATATGGCATATGTTTTAATGTACTAAATTGCAATGCGGGTTTGCAATTAGGTGTAAGGTATGCTTATTCTGGTTGGATGCGGCTTGGGTTTCCACCTGAATTCCGTTTCCTGAAGTTCAAGCATTATCTGAAGAAGTTCTTTTAATATACATGTTACAGGAATGGCGAAAATCACTCCCCATATTCCGGCTATTTCAAATCCCGCCATTAATGCGAACACCACTATGGCAGGATTTAATTTGACTGCTTTTTTCATTACCAGAGGCTGGAGAAACCAATCATCAAAGAATCTTATTGCACCGAAAAAAAGCAGTATATTAAAGACGTAAATAAACCCTCCGTGTTGAAAGTAGGCGACTATTGACGAAATTACAGCGCCGACAAACGCTCCCAAATACGGCACAAGACTGCTTATCCCAATAATTATCGCTATTATCACAGCATAGTTGAGTTGCATCAATATGAGACCCACAAAAGCTATGGCAAAAATTATGAACGCTTCTGTTATTATTCCGCGCATATAATTGCCTAAAGAAGCGTCTATTCTACTTAAAATATGTAAAATTACTTCCACGTATTTTGAAGGTATGTGATCAAGAATGTAATCCATAATCTCGGGCCCGCCCAGGAGCATGAAAAAGGTAATAAATGGAACAACAAAGAAAAGTGTCAAAGCAGGCATAAATCCAAGTATTAATTGAGGAATTTCCTGCACGAGAAGATTTATTTTCCCGCTTATATTGAATTTGGGCAGGAATGGGAAGATAGAAGAAAGTTGCTTATTGGCGCCTTCTATTGAGTGAAATATTTTTTGCGTGTAAGTTCCCCATGCCTTTTGAAAACCTGAAAATTCAAATGAAACCAATTGAAACAGAAAATAAACTGCGAGAAAAATTCCGATACCGGCAATTAGATAAAGTGCCAATACCGCATATATTCTCTTTATTCCTCTAACCTCAAGAAACTTTATCAATGGATAAAGAACATAAGCCAGGGTCGCGCTTAAAATGATTGGAAAGAGAGAGCCCTTTGTTAAGATAATGAGAAATAAAGTGAATATGACAATGAAGGAAGGCAGAACATATTCTCTAAAATTTGCTTGCTTCGCTTGCATATTATATTTTGAGGCTTAAAGGTTTTTCTTCGATTTGCTCTCTAAGCCGCGAGGACATGATTTTTGCAAGTTGCAAAGCCAGAATCACGCCTATGGTTGGGCGGGAAATCAGAAGATTTTCAAGTTTCGGCTTAAAAAGCATGAAGACTTTTGTGTCTTCCGCAGCGGTGGCTGTCGCTATTCTGGGCATTTCTTCAATCAGCGCCATTTCGCCGAATATTTCACCGGGATGGACTTCAGCGAGCATTTTATGTGTTTTGGTTTGAGGGTGGAAAATTGATAAATGCACTCTTCCGGAGAAAACAATGTATAGCGCTCTTCCTATGTCCCCCTGAGTAAAAATGGTTTCGCTTTTGAGATATGTCCTTTCCACAAGGCTTTCAAGCACATGAATGAGATGCTTTTCGCGTATTCCCTCGAAAAGTCTTATTTTTTTGAGAAACTTAATTTTTTTCAGCACGTCTTCGTCGTAAAAAACCCTAAGAAAACTCATTCATTTTCACCTGTATCTTCGGATTTCCTCTTTTTGCCTATAAATCTGGAAATTCCTTCAACGAAATTAAGCCATTTCCTGGCCGCTCCTGAGACAACTATTTTCGCTGCCTCAGATATGGTATCAATAGAATTTATCTTGTTGTTTATATTTGTGGTGAGATATTCAATATCCCTGGAAGTTTTTCTTATTTCATGAAACGTAATTATTGCTTCCCATACAAAGGCCACTAACGCCACAGTGATGATTATGGCACAAACCGTTAAAACTATATTCATATAATTCTCCCGTATTTTTCATGCCGCAGGAGGGACTCGGTCGCCAATTCGGCGACCGCTCGCCGTACTGGCGAGCGAACCCTATATTCTGCTTCTATCCCGCAAGCATAATCGTGTCAAAAATTATTATGCCGCAGGAGGGACTCGAACCCTCATCCGCCTGAGGCGGACCGGTTTTTGAGACCGGCGCGTCTACCAATTCCGCCACCGCGGCATGTAGTTCCGTTTAGAAACTTATATTCTGTTGCAGTCGCAATCCTTGTTCAGTCAAAGATCTCTCCTTTTCAGTTGACAGAAAACCGAATCCCTGGCATAGGAGCGAGCAAACTATTAAAATTCTACAAAATTTAACGGGCATTTTCACTTGTGCGCGTTCATTGTTGCAAGCAAATAGAAATGTCAGGGTTATAGTTTTTTAGAAATGTCATGGTCGTAGTTCTGTCTCTTATACACATCTCCGAGCCCACGAGACCTCTCTACATCTCGTATGCCGTCTTCTGCTTGAAAAA
>CALEIX010000172.1 GCA_937898825.1 uncultured Elusimicrobia bacterium
TTTTAATGATGCGGCGACCACCGAGATCTACACCGTCTAATTCGTCGGCAGCGTCAGATGTGTATAAGAGACAGGCTCCACGAAAGTTATAAGCCTCATTCCTCCGGCGGACAAATCAGACAGGACTGCCGGCTGCGGTATGCGCTTGTCAGAACCCTCGTAGATAAAATCAATCATCACTGGTTCAAGTATTCCATGCATTATCGGCAAACGCACATGTTTTCTTCTTTCCTTAAATTTTTTTCCTTTGCTCATTTCAACACCTTCCCTAACAAAATATTTTTACTGACTCCCTCTATCCCGACCTTTATCATTTCCCCCGGCGCAACATGTTTATCTATTCTGACTTTGAAGTTTGCCGAGCTTCTCCCGTAGTTTTCTGTTTCAAGGAGCACATCTTCTATTTTACCAATTCTTGAGTTAAAAATACGCTTTGACGCCTGTTTTACAGTTTCAAGCAGAAGATTCAGTCTTTCTTCCTTTTCTTTTTCCGGAATAATATTTTCACTTTCCTTACAATGGCGGGCGGAATACTTAAAGCAAAAAGCCAGACTAAATTCGCCCTCTTGCGCAAGTTTTAATGTTTCTTCAAAATCCTTTTTGGTTTCGTCCGGAAAGCCCACTATAAAATCGGTGGACACGGCTGAGTCCTGGCGGGTCTTTTTTATCTTCGCAAGTGTATCCAGGTATCGTTTCCGGGTATATCCTCTCTTCATAATTTTTAAAATTCTGTCTGAACCAGACTGGGCCGGAAGGTGAATATGACTTGCGATTTTTTTGTTTTTTTCAAATTCTTTAAAAAATTCGTCGTTAAAAAAAAGGGGATGCGGGCTCATAAACCGGATTCTTTTAAGTTTGTCAATTTCCGAAAGTATTTTCAATAAATCCGTGAAATCCGTTTTTCTCCCGTTCTCCGTCCAGCAGTACGAATTAACGGTTTGACCAAGAAGCACCAATTCCCTGGCGCCGGAAGCAACTTTCCTTCTTGCCTCCTCAATTATTTCTTCAAGGGGTCGGTGTTCCGCTTTTCCCCTGACAGACGGAACCACGCAATAAGCGCAGTTCATGGAGCAGCCGCGCATTATTGTCAGATATTGAGAAAAGGGACGCTTTTCAAAAACAATATTTTTGTGTTCTTTTTTTTCGGATTTTTCAGTTTTCCCGCAAGTTTTTTTTATCTCTTCTCCCAGCTTTCCAATTGATTTTGCTCCTATGACAGCGTCTAAAAAAGGGAATTTTTTGGTCATATTCTTTTCGCCTATTCTTTCAACTGCGCAACCGACCACGAAGATTTTCCTCCCCTTTTTCTCCTCTTTCCACCTTTTCAGTCGTCCGATAAGCGAAAGTGCCTTGTCTTCCGCGTGTTGACGGACGGTGCAGGTGTTCAACACGAAAACATCGGCATCTCTTTCACTTTCGGCGGTCTCAATACCTGCCTGCGCGAAATGGGAAGCGATTAATTCGGAATCCGCTTCATTCATCTGGCACCCAAAAGTTTTGATAAACGCTTTCCTCATTTATTAAATTTTATACTTATGAAAGCTCCTTGTCTACAACCACTCTAACCGACGCGGTTAGAATGGTTATTCTAAGATGAGATTTTTGATTTTTTTTAATTCCCGCTGGTATTGGATTCTGTCATTCGTGAAGTTTTCGTATTCCCGGGGCCCCATGCTCAAAAACGAGCGATCGCAAATTCCGTTTTCCCGGCTTTCTGTATATTCCCTGTAAGATGAAAACTCCCATTCTTCCGGCTTTTCAACCAGGTATCCGGTAACCGGGTTCAGGTGTATGTACCTGGTCAGGTGCAGAAGGTAAACGTCCTTTGCGATTAACACTTTCTTTGAGCGGCCTTGCCAGAGCGGGCCTTTCCTGTTATGCTTAAGATTGAAATATCTGGTGTAACTGTTTAAAACATTGTTGGTGTAATGCGCTATCCCATTGTCGGCCAGATTATGAAGAATTAAATGGAAATGCGTTGGCATTAAGCAGTAAGCGATAATGTTTACCAGGTTTTCACTCGCTTTGCCCGCAAGAGCGGTGCATTTTGCGGAAGTTGAAAAACTGGCGGTCTGTTTGCGGCGGTAATAGGAAAGAGCGTCGGTCATTCTCCTGAAATCTTCCGGGGAATTGAATATCTTGTATCCTGCAATGCTTTTGTTAAATACGTGGTAAATTTCCATAAACCACTCCAACCGACGCGGTTAGAATAGGTTTTATTGTAGCATATTTTCCAACCGACGCGGTTAGAGTGGTTGGATAGTCATTCGTATTTCTTGTTCACCGCGCAAATTATCACGAAATCGGTTCTCTTGGATGAATTTCCGTATTGGTGATATTCGTTTGGCTGGACTAAGGCGAAATCTCCTTTTTCAAGGGGTCTTTTTTTCCCGTTTTTGTCTTTGAGATATCCGTGACCCTTGATAATATAGTTCACGTGTTCAAAGGGATGCTTATGGTAGGGAGTATGACCGCCCGGTTTTATGGTAAAAACACGAAAACAAAAAAGAGGCGCTCCATCCTTTTTCGAAATCGGAACCTGTTTAAAGGTGTTTTTCATATCTTCCATTGTCACCTTTTTCATAGGAACTTCTTTTATATTGATTATTTTCATAGACTGTCTCTTATACACATCTCCGAGCCCACGAGACCTCTCTACATCTCGTATGCCGTCTTCTGCTTGAAA
>CALEIX010000173.1 GCA_937898825.1 uncultured Elusimicrobia bacterium
GACCACAGGATGCTTGCCGGCGAATTGACCCTGCTTTCTACTTTAATCCACTTTTTCATCGGACTGGCTTTTTTTCTGTCCGCCTTTTTGAAACTCTGTGCCATTGAAGTTCCGAGAATTAAAAGACTTGAAAAATTCTCTTCGCTCTTTTTGGTTTTGGGAGGTGCTATTCCCTTATTTCTCCTGTTTATTCGTTTGGGAGGCGCGGACAAAGCTTTTGCGAACCTTGCGACAAAACCGGAATTTCTCATTCTCATAAGCATAATGCTGTTTATGATATGCGCCGGACTTTCGGAATTCATGGTTTTTCGGGAAAAAGAAGGCGTTTTGTGGCACTATTCCTTTTTTGCCTTCATTTTTGCGGTCGGAGCGTTGTTTCTGAATCTGTATGATAACAGGTTTGCCTTCATGAATCATGTTTCCATAGGCGTTGGCATAATTCTTTATGCTGTGGGAGGATTCTTTTGCCGCCTGCGTCCGTCAAAAGCAGTAAAAATTATTTCCCTTTTCCTGCTTGTGGTCTCTTCTTTATTGCTTATGACATATTCTGAAAACCCTCGATCCTTTGTTTCCGGAAGCGTAATACTGGAGGCGGATGCGCCGATCAATAAATGACGAAAATCCTGATAAAAAACGGCACCCTTGTGAACGCCAGCCCCAGATTTCTGAAGAAGGGAGATATTCTCATAGAAAACGGAAAAATAAAGGAAATCTCCGGGAAAATTAAAACTTTCGGGGTGACGGTCCTGAACGCCTCCGGGCGGCTTGTAATTCCGGGTATTATAGATGTGCACGTTCATACCCGCCAGCCGGGAGACGAGGAAAGCGAGACCCTTGAGAGCGCGTGGAGAAGCGCGTTAAGCGGCGGGGTAACTTCCTTTCTTGCCATGCCCAATACGAATCCTCCGGTGGACTCGCCTGCTTTGCTGAGAAAGTTAAAAAGTAAAAAAGATTTTTTGAACGCAAATGTATTTTTTGCCGCCGCAACTACCGCGAAAAGGCGCGGGAAAAAGATAAGCGGCATGAAGAGTTTGAAAAAAGCCGGAGCAAAAGCATTTACTGACGACGGTTCCCCGGTGGAGAATCCCGCTGTTTTTGAAAAGGCGCTCAAAACTGCCAGTTCTCTCGGTACTCCGGTTCTGGAGCATTGCGAGGAGAAAAATCTTTCTCAAAACGATGCCGTAGTTTGGTGCTGTACCAAATTTTTTAATTCGTAATATTTCAATGTCTGATTCTGCATGCAATGTAGTATATGGA
>CALEIX010000174.1 GCA_937898825.1 uncultured Elusimicrobia bacterium
GACTTATACCTAGATCCGCGAAACTTGATTCTAAAATGGTCAAAAATAACAAACCAAACAAGCCAGGTGAGATTGGCATATCCGGGACAGCATTTGGCTTCTGTCATTACCGGAATTAAAGGTATGGGAACTGCTGCAAGAGGAGACGATTTATCAGATGGCAGTGAAGTTAAAAGTTGTAGTCGAGCAGACCAACTTAGCGAGTGCCTTAATTGTGGAGCAAAAGTTTTACCATGGCAACGGAAGTGTCCCATTTGTGGTTCTACAAACATAAATATAAAAACAGATTCTCATTGGATTTTTTCAATAAAAAGTGAAGACGAACTTAATTTTTTACTTAATGAAGTTCCCCGTATAATCTTGATATTATTTGATAGAGAAAGCATTGAAAGTGAAACGATACGTTTACGAGCATGGGTAATTGATCCAAAACACCCATATGTTAAAGCATTTTTTGAAGATTATTTTTATAATAATTACATGAAAAAGGTTAAAGGCGCGCTGCCGTCCGTGTCAGTCATAATACCCACCTGCGACAGGCCCGAAATGCTTAAGCGAACTCTCGAAAGTGTTTTGGCGCAGGATTATGAAAATATAATTGAGATTATCATAACCGATGACGGGAATGACAAGGGAACGAAAATTGTTGCCGAAGATTTTCAAAAAAAGGATTCCAGGATAGTTTTTGCCAAAAATACAAGATACAAAAAAGGACCAGTGGGCAATAAACAGAATGCTGTGGATTTGGCGAAAGGCGATATTATTACGTTGATTGATGATGACGACGTTCTCCTGGACGGAGCGATTTCTTCTTTAATGGATGTTTACATAAAAAACGGTGGAAAATACCAAATTGTTTTCGGCAATTGTCTCAGGAGCGATAACAAAAAATTCAGCGGCAAACATTATGGGAAAGATGAAGAGGTTGGGTATAAAGATTTTTTATGCGGCAGGTATGAGGGAGAATATTTCGGAATAAACGAAAGCTGGATTTTAAAATCGGGTAAAATGAACGATGATTTTGCAGAGATGGAAAGTATCAGCGTACTCCATTTGTGGAAAAAATGGAACCTGCGGGGTTATTATATTCACAAACCGGTGAGATTGTACACCATACATTCCAGACAGGTTACACAGAATTATGAAAGCAACAGGGAAAAAGCGGAAAGAACATTTAATGCCTATCAAATGTACTTGAAAAAATATGGAGAAGAATTAAGAGACAAATGCCGGGATAAGTATGCCTATGTCGCTCAACTCACGTCGTATTTTGCAAAAATCAGCGGCAGCAACAAAGAGTCAGTCGAATACGCGAAAAAGGCTTTTAAAGTGAGAAGAAATTTGTTTTCCGCGCTTTGGCTATTAGTATCTTTTTCCCCTGTTTCGCCCAGAGCATTGGTATTTTTAAAAAGGGTGAAGAAGGATTTATTCAGGTGAAAACAACAGTTCTTATAACTACTTACAACTACGGCAGGTATTTGCCCCAGGCGGTAGAAAGTGCTTTGTTCCGAAATACGGCCAATGTAGAGGTTATTGTTGTTGACGACGGCTCTACCGATAATACCAAGGAAGTGCTTCGCCCATATAAAGGTAGGGTGCGATATCTCTATCAGGAAAATCAGGGGCAGGCTCAGGCACTTAATAATGGTTTTGACGCTTCTTTTGGGGATTACATTTTTTTGCTGGATGCCGACGATATTTTTTATCCTGAAAAAATAGCGGAAGTTTTAGGGCAAGGTCGCCGTTTCTTGACCATAAATTTATTGAACTGGCTTTTTTTGATTCCCGGCGGTTTGAAAATCAGGAGGTTCAATAAAACCAAGTGGATAT
>CALEIX010000175.1 GCA_937898825.1 uncultured Elusimicrobia bacterium
TTTATAGGCGAATCTTCCGGAAACGGTGAACACTTTCAAAACCAGGTTTTCGGCGTTCACCTCCGCATGTATGACGGGAGATTCAAGTGCCGGGTTTGGAAAAGCATAAACCTCTTTGAATTCGAAATTTTCGTCGACCGGCGGAACTTCATGGATTCCAGACGTCATTACCTGATAAACGGAAAAGTGGGAAACCTGCGCTGAGACAAGGTGATTGACCTTGTCAACCTCTGAGGGCAGGATTTCCCATTCCTTTATTTTGTTGTTCCAGTAGCAAATAGCCAGATTCTCTTCCTGTCCTTCTAATAAAAGCTGCGGATTGTAGGAAAGTGATATCGTGATCGGCTTGTCAAAAGCGATTCCATGAGGTCCGAACTCGTAAGGTTCAGATATTTCCTTCAGCTTCTTTTTTTCGCGCGCCATTTTGCGCGCTTCTCGTATTTCTTTTCTCAGATTTTTCAGGTCCTCTTTGCTGGCATACATTATCAGGTCCGGGTTTCCCGGAAAAGCATTTTCCGGAATGTCCACAATAACGCCGATTCCTTTTCTTTTTCCTTTCCTTTTTTTCAGTTTGCGTGTAATGTGCTTAAGGCTTTTTATCGCCCTGTTGACGCTTTCTCCCGAGAAAATTCGCCCGTCTGAAAGCATTCCTTCTATTTTTATTGAAACCTCGCCTTCGGGTAAGATTCGTTGAATATCCTTTCTCTTGAATTTAAGTTTGAGATATTTTATTCCGCTCAATCCGGTGAATTCCCCGTCGTCCCCGGTTTTTACTTTGCCCTTCCATTTCGGGTCGGGAAGAATGGGATTTATTTTTTCCCCGTTTATGGCAGTTATTTTTACAGAATCCGATACCACTTTTTCCACATCACCTTCGGGCAAGCCGACTATGGCGGTTACCCATTTCCCATGCGCTTTTTTGTTTATTGTTCGCGGCATGATTCTTACGAACGCCCTCAGGTCTTTTTTTATTTCCTGAAAGTAAATATCACTTTGTGGATCGTCGATATACGAAAGCCCTCCTCCTAAAATATACAAGTAATCTTCAGTGGCCACGGAAGATGCCGCCAACAAGTTTTTGGGAAGGGTTTCAAGCGGTTGCCATGCTCCTATGTTGCCGGAGTCAAGAAGCGGCGCGAAGTAAACACTATTTACCACTCCTCCATCAAATCCCCCGAGTATATAAACGGCTTTTTTAGTTAAAGCCAGGGAATGAAATATTACCGCCTTCGGCAGTGAGTTTAGAGTTTCCCAATCAGCGAGAGTTCCGTCCTGATTGATGGTTGCCGAGTAAACTTTGCTTGATATCTGCGATGGCGGAATTCCTCCGTTGCCGAAAATTGAAACGTCGCTTGCACCTCCGACAACGAATATCTTATTTCCGTTGACGAAAGATTTATGTGCAAATAGTCTCACAGGCAGGGATTTTTCGCTTCGCCACGCTCCGATGTTGCCGTCTTCAAGGACCGGGGCGGAATAGACAAGATTAGTTGAACCTGTGTGTCTTATTATGCCTCCCGTCAGGTAAATTCTTCCCATGTAAAATGCGGCGCCGTGAGCCATGAGTTTTTGAGGGAGGATGTTACCGCTTTTCCATGCGTTTAGACTTCCGTCTGAGGCTATTTCGGTGTAATAAACAACATTTCGCGGCCCGAACATGTTTGTCCCGCCGAGAACATAAATGCGGTTGCCGATTATCAGGGAAGCGTGTAGCCCGAGCCCCAGAAATTCAGGCATATTTATCGCCACCTGCCACGCGCCGAGAGTGCCGTCTGGATTTATCGGGGCGGAATAGTAAACATTATTCAGAAAGCCTCCACTCCCCTTTATGCCACCAGTGTCGCTTAATCCCCCGGCAACGTAAATTCTTCCGTTATAGATAAGAGAAGTATGCCCCATGAGCGCCTGAGGTAAGTTTGTGGTCGGGATGAATTCTGCAAAAGCGACAGAAAAACACAGAAACGCGCCTATAAGGGGAGCAGCTATTTTCATAATATCTAGCTTTTTCATTTCGCGCACTCTCAAAAAAAAACCGAAAAGTAATTTCTAAATAAAGAAGTTACTTTTCGGTAGCCCGGCTGGCATAAGACGTCTTGCGGCAACCCGTCCGGCATGAAGACAGAGTCTTTTTAGCCCCGCGGCTTTGCGCCCCCGAACTTTCGCCCGGGATTGCCTTTATCGCTAATATAGTATAGCAGATAACTCTTGACATGTCAATACTCATAATATATTTATCTGCGAAGGTTGTGCACAGCGAATGGGTTTATTCTGTCGGTAGTTATAACTTAAGTTTCCCGGCCCGCGAAATGGTTGCTGGCATCCTTTCAATCTTTTGTAACTCGTGTTTTATTAGTTGCCTTTGCCATGCTTTTTTTGCCTTATATTTCCTATAATGTTAAAAGTTATGAGGCGCGGTTTTTTTTTGCTTTTTTTCTGCATGGCGTTTTTTTTGGTTTCTGCCGGAGTCTACGCTTCCTATGACGCGGGTTTGCCGGGCTCTTTCCTGTTTCTTGCTCCCGAGGCCCGCGGCGCGGCCCTGGGAAACGGTTTTGCCGCGGTCAGCAGAGGCGCCAGTTCAATCTATTATAATCCGGCGCATCTTACTAAAGGAAAAAAGCCTGAATTGAATCTGTCTATGACATGGCTTTTTGAAGATACTTCTCATTCTTTCTTCGCCTTTTCATATCCCTTAAGTTCCTTCGCACTGGGAGCGGGGTACATACGGGAGACAAGTGGAAATTTTGAAAGAAGGTTGAATCCCTTTGAATCCCTGGGTTCTTTTTCTGTTTCCAATGAGGCGTTTCTTCTCGGCGGGGCCTTGAGAACCGGTATTCCCGGTTTCAAGGAAGCGGGACTCGGATTTTCCCTGAAGGCGGTGAAAACCAGAGTCGATTCAGCGTCCGGTTCGGGCTGGGGAATGGACGCGGGATCTGCGCTTGAAGTCTCCAGAGGAACGTTTTTTTCGGCAGTTTTCAGGAATGTAAAAAAGCCTTCGCTTTCAATTGGAGGAGAAAAAACTGAATATTTGTCTTCGGCTGTTTTTTCCTTTTCAAAAAAGTTTTATGTCTGGCGTGATGTTGTCTTTCTGCCCCTTGTGGCCGCTGTTAAACGCGAAAGTCAGGACCTGAAATTATCGGGTGGAGGCGAGCTTGGATACAAAAGGAATTTTAAGATAAGGTTTTCGGCGGATTCAAGCCGCTTTAACACCGGTTTTGGAGTGGACATGGG
>CALEIX010000176.1 GCA_937898825.1 uncultured Elusimicrobia bacterium
CCCCCTTTTTGAAATCCAGAACCACGCCTTTTTCCTCAAAGAGAACTTCAAAACTATCCTTTATACCTTCCAAAAAATCGGAGAGCTCAATTACGGAGCGGTTCAATCTGACGCTGCCGGTTTCAAACCGGGACATATCCAGAATATTCTGCAGAAATTCAAACAACTGCTTGCTTGAATCTTTTATATTGCTTAGATACTCTTTCGTTTTCGCGTCCTTGCACATATTTTCAAGGAGCTTGACATAGCCCTGCATTGTCAAAAGCGGCACTCTTATGTCATGCGCCACTGAATGAAAGAAATCCTCTTTCATTCTGCCAAGTTCATGCTCGAGGGTAATATCTCTCATTATTATGAATACCGAGGGTTTTTCCGTTTTTCCCGCTACAAGTTCCAGTCCGACCCTGTAAAACCTGCGTTCCTTTCCCCCGAATTCAATGGGAGTGTTGCTCCCCGCCTTTTTCACTACCTCGTGTATTTTCATTCTCAAATTTTCGCCTGACACATCGGCGCCCATCACTTTCTTTGCCGCCTCATTCATGTAAAGCGGAACTCCTCTTAAATCTGCAAGTATGACCGCGTCCTGCATCATTGACATCAAAAGGTCCAGTTTTTGCTTCTCGGAAATTATCTTCTCAACCTGCATCTCCTGGTACCTGTCCAGTTCCTTCATCATCGTATTGAAGGAGCGTATGAGCGCGGCAAATTCCCTGAATTCCGATTCTTCGGCGAGCAATTGTTTGAAATTTTTGTTCGAAATTCTTTCCGCACCGTTCATAAGTTCAAGAACCGGACGCATTATTTTACGGCTTAAAAACAGGGCTGAAAAATAAAACATGGTCATCACCGCGAGCATAAAAAACACAATAAGAGAGGTAATCAGGTTTATTCCGCGAAAGGCGAGTTTTTTGTTTTCAAGCGCTATAACAGCTATGGAAAAATCCTTAATAGTGCGGAACGCACCGACATATTCCTCTTTGCTTGAAAGGAGACTCTTAAAGCTCCTTCCGCCCGAATTTTCAATGAGTTTTTTTATATCTTGAGGATTTATGTTCGGCGTATTTTTGAAAAGCCTGAAAATATTCCCATTGAGGTCCGATAAATATATTCTTCCGGATATTTTCATATTTTTTCCGGTAAATTTCAAAAAAAGGTCTTTGAGTCCCGCCGCGCACACTAAATACTTCCCGCTTTTCCCGAGAGGAGCGGCAGATATGACTATAGGCAAATCGTAAATTATCTCAAATCCCCCCATGTGCTCCTTTCCGTCTCTTTTCGCCAGCAGAAAAACGGGATTTGTGGAAAAATCGCGGGAAAAACGCCTTTTCAAAGGAAGCACTCCCTTAGTTCTTGTCGCCTTTCCTTCGGAATTCAGCACGGCAACGAACTTTATGTTCGGATTCGCCTTAAGAATCCCTTCAAGATATTTCCCTTCATCTTTTACATCTTTGTGTTTTGCCACGGCAAAAGCGACATCATTTTTTACATTTTCCAACTCCCTTTCTATTACAATCGCCGCCATATCGGATATGTTTTCGTAAAGAGAAAGCACATTATTTTTGGCAACCGACTGGTAGTAAAAAAGAAAAATGGAGGTGGGAATTACCGGTATGATGCCTATGCCGAAAATTATTGCCAGCAATCTGTTGAAAAGGCTCACTCTGTCGGCTCCTCTTTTTGAGGCCTTTTTCCCTGCGAAGATTTCATTTGATCTTCTTCGCTTTTTTCACGGCGTCTATCAGTTTGCCAATTATTTCATGAACATCTGCGACCACCCCGTATTTGGCGACGCTGAATATAGACGCGTTCGGGTCCTTGTTTATCGCTATTATGATATCCGAGGTTTTCATTCCGACCAGATGCTGCACCGCCCCCGAGATTCCGCAGGCAATATACAGTTTTGGGGAAACTGTAGTGCCGCTCTGTCCCACCTGCCTGGATTTTTCCTTAAACCCCATATCCACCGCGGCGCGGGACGCACCCACCATCCCGCCAAGCAGGGTTGCAAGTTCCTCAAGCACATTGAATTTCTCCCTGCTCTTCATTCCCCTTCCGCCGGACACGATTATATCCGCGCAGTCTATCCTGTCTGCGCTCTCGTAACCAGCGACCTTTTTTTCCAAAACTTTGACTCTTCTCATACCCTCGGGAATATTGATGTTTTCTTTCACAAGACGCGCCGTCTTATCGGAAGGTGGAGAAACCTTCATAACATTGGGGCGGACGGTAGCCATTTGAGGACGGGAATTCGGGCTTAAAATATCGGCCATGATGTTTCCCCCAAAAGCGGGTCTTGACTGCTTCAAAAGCCCATTTTTGATAGAAAGGCCCGTGCAGTCGGCGGTGAGTCCCGCGTATATAAGGGACGCTATCCTCGGGGCAAGATCCCTGCCGGTAAAAGTAGCCGGGAAAAGGAAAATTTCAGGCTTATACTTGCTTACAAGCGCCGCTATCACAGCGGAATAAATATCCGTGTCATAATCTGAAAATTCGCAATTTTCAGACAAATACACCTTATCTGCTCCGTACGCCCCCAGCTCTTTTTCATAATTTCGGTTCTTTTCCGCAAGGACCACCGCCGCAAGTTCCACTCCCAATTCATCAGCCAGTTTCCGGCCTTCCGACAAAAGTTCAAGAGTCACTTTTCTTATCTTCTTCGGTCCCTTTCTGCCGGTATCCTCGAATTCCGCAAAGACCCATACCCCCTTGAACGCCGAAAAATCTCTGTGCACCGGGTCCTCTCTTGTTATTACTATTGCTTTTACCGGACACGCCGGAACGCAGGCTCCGCAAAGAGTGCAGGCTTCATTTATGACCGCTTTTTTGCCTACCATGCTCACCGCGTTGAACGGGCAGGCGGGCACGCATTTAGAACAGCCTATGCATTTATCCAAAACCTCTATCATCTCAAACAATTCTCCTTTTTAAGTATATCCACTATTTTCTGCGCAATTTCTCCGGGGGCGCCGGTCAGCATTTGCGTTTCGCAGCCCTTTTCTGGAGGATAAATTCTGTCAACCTGAGTCGGAGAGCCTTTGAGCCCCAGATACTCTTTTTTAGCGCCTATGTCTTCCGCGGTCCACACATGATAGGGCTTTTGATCAGAATTGAAAATATCTAAAAAAGAGGGATACCGCGCCTCAAAATCTTTATGCATCATCATCGTCAAAAGAACCGGCATATCCACTTCAGCAATGGCATATCCATAATCGGTCGCCTTTCTGACCCAGGCCTTTTTGCCATTCACTTTTACCTCTTCGCAGAAAGTAACCTGCGGAATTGAGAGCTGCTGCGCGACGCCGGGCCCGACCTGAGCGGTGTCGCCGTCTATCGCCTGCATACCACACAAAACAAGACTGAATTTTCCAAGTTTATTTATAGCAAGACTCAAAGCATAAGACGTGGCCCATGTGTCGGAACCGGCAAAGGCTTTGTCCGAAAGAAGCACTCCTTCGTCAGCCCCCAAAGCGAGGCCCAATTGAACGACGCTTTTCGCCTGAGGCGGTCCCATTGAAACAACCGTAACTCTGGCATCATGCTCCTTCTTCAGATTGAGCGCCGTCTCCAAAGCAAAATGGTCATAAGGATTCATTATGCTCGGCACGCCTGTTCTCACAAGCGTACCCGTTTCGGGATTTATCTTTATCTCAGTGCTGTCCGGCACCTGCTTGACGCACACGACAATATGCATATCGTTCTCCTAAAATAACCCATGGCATTTTCTGCGCCCGTTATCTCGCTTTGAAAACCTCTTTTAGTTTTCGGGCCACAGTATCCATATCCTTCATTATTCCGCTCTGCACCGACTGAATCTCCGCCAGATTTATTTTTGAAGGCAATGAACTTTCGGCGGCGGCTCCCAACACAAGAGAGACACCTTCAACCGCTATTTTAAGAGCGGAGGCCCGAGCATAGATTCTGCTCATCGCCTGCCACGTCTCGGTGTCAAATTTTACGGATTCGCTGTAGGCAGCGGAGGCTCTTTTGGCAAAAACCGCGCTTGTCTCAGCCATGGAGATAAAATTGCCCAGCTTAAAGGTGATATATTGGTGGCGGGTGAGCTTGTTCAGCCGACATTCTTCCATAACGGCGGCAAGGGTTCTGAGGGCAAGAGCGGAAGCCCGAGCTCCCACATCCGGATTTTCCCCGTGCAACGCCTCCATCTCACTGGCTTTCAAAATATAATATTCGCCTCTTGTTTTCAGATGCTCCTGCCACCTGCCGCGATAAATTGTCATTTCCATTATTTCGTTCGTTCCTTCGTAAATGCATGTTATTTTCACATCCCTTTTTATTTTTTCCACAGGAAAATCCCTCGTATACCCGTACCCTCCGAGCGCCTGTATGGAATCCTCGGCGGCTTTATTGCCGGCTTCGGTAGCGGAATATTTTGCTATGGCGCCTTCGGTTTGGAGTCCCCGCTCTCCTGCATCCAACCGTTCGGCTATTTCCTCTATATAGGCCCTGGAAGCTTCAAGATTAACCGCGTTCGGCACTATGAGTTTATGCGTATATCCCTGTTTTTCCGAAAGAGGAGAAGAAGCCTGTATTCTCTGCTGGCTGTATTTGACGGCAGTTTCAAGCGCACTCCAGCCCGCGCCCAGACCGAAAGCCGCTACCATAAGACGCGTGTATCCGAAAACCGCCTGCGCCTCAGTCAGACCATTGCCCTCTTCCATTCCTATGAGATTTTCCTTCGGAACAAAAACATTATCAAGAGAAAGTCCTGCCGTATTGCTCAACCTTATACCATGCTTGTCCTCATGCTTATTGGCCGAAAACCCTTTCATGCCTTTCTCCACCAAAAACCACGAAGGTCCTCCGGGGGCAAGGGCAAGCACGGCATACAAATCCGCCACCCCGCCGTTGGATATCCACTGCTTGTTTCCAGTTATGCGGTAGCCATCTATTTCGCCGTTTTTCACAACATGTTCTGCTCTTGTTTTTAAATTGACCAGGTCGCTGCCTGCGTCCGGCTCGGTGGCGGCGTAAGCAACTAAAAGTTTTTCCCTGGCTATTTTGCTCATCCATTTGGCTTTCTGCTCTTCCGTCCCTCCTACCTTCAAAGGGTCGGTGCCAAGAAAGGTCGCAAAAACGCTTGTGGCTATGCCTAAGTCCATGCGTGCCAATTCCTCGCAAACCCTGTAAATATCATATGTCCCTGCCCCTATTCCGCCATACTCTTTAGGTATGAGCAGAAGATGGACCCCCAACGTGGAAAAATCGTACATTTCAGCGAGCACTTCAGCGGGAAACTCATTGTTCCTGTCCTTCTCTCTCAAAAAATCGTAAGGGAGGCGCCTCCTGGCATAATTTCTCAAACTCTCCAACATCAAGCCTCTTGACACGGCATCCATACTCGGCATTTTACTCTCCTGTGAAATTAAAGATTTCTAATTCGCACCTACCTGTTAACCGCCAGGCCTACGTATTCATTTATTTCCTTCTCTAATTTTGCCTTTACGCTATCATCCTTGATGGATTCAATATTTATGAAAACGTTTTCGGCAGCGCATTTAACGGCAACTTCAAGAAAATATCCCGCGCTTTTATAATCGGAAGAAACGGCAGGTGATATAAGCGAAGAGGAGGATCTAAGCTTTTTCAAAGCAGTAAACGAAATCTTGGCGGTTTTTAGCGGAACCTCCGCGGCATATTTTAAGGCTTCCTGCATCTTTTCTTTGCGTTCCGGAGAGTCTTTCGGCAACTTTCTCGCAGCCATAAACTTATTAAAAGCATTTGAATCCTGGGCCGCGCAGTTTTGGAGCTCAGCCCTCATTTCTCCGAGTTCCTGTTTCAAATCCGCCAGAAGCCCTTTCCTGTCCTCCGGGGTCTTTTTACTCATGAGGGAAACTCCCGCAGCCATCTGACCGAGGGCGCAGCCCATCGCCCCGGCTATCGCGGCTGCACTGCCGCCACCCGGAGTCGGCGCGTCGCTCGCCAGAGCATCCGCCATTATGCTCGCCGCAACCTGCCACGAACCCAGAAGCGAAAGAAACCTGTTTTCGAGTATCTGCGCTTTAGGATCGAAATTCTCTACATTCAAAGATTCCACAGCGTAATCAGTGATAGCCTCCTGAGTGGTGAGACCTATGAGCTCAGTGCCTGTTATTTTTACATTCTTGGGACCCGTTTCCTTCTTTATTTCGTCAATTACCTTCTTAATGGAGGTAAGGGAATAATCCGTAAGAACAGTGGAAATCTGAACCTGATTTTTGGTTTCAAGGAAAATCGCAGCTCCTCTCAGGGCCGGCAGCCCCCCGCCGGAAGTCCTGATTTTTTTGGCCAAATATTTTCCAAATTCCATGTCATCGGTGTCCAGATTTACATTGAAATTTATTATCTGCTGGCGCGCCCCAACGGCGACAGCTCCGGCCGTGGGATGTATTTTATTCGGACCAAAATCCGGGTTTCGCGAAGAGTCCTTCCCTATAAGATCTTTCAGACCTTCAAACTGCCCCTTTCTGATTTTCGCCAGGTTTTTTCTTTCGGGTATCCTGGCGGCCCTGTCATAAAGATAAACCGGGATGTTCAGTTCATCTCCTATTTTCTTTCCCAGCTTTTCCGCAAGCTTTATGCAGGTTTCCAGAGAACTTCCCATAACAGGTATAAAAGGCGCCACGTCCAGCGCTCCCATTCTCGGATGTTCGCCTTTGTGATGATTCAGGTCTATAAGTTCAGCCGATTTCCGGGCCACTCTGAACATCGCCTCAACCGCCGACTCCGGCGGAGATATGAAGGAAAGCACCGTCCTATTATGGTCGGGGTCCTTTTCCACGTCCAGTATTATAACTCCTGAAACGCTCCTTGCCGCATCCACAATAGCGTTTATTTTTGCCTCGTCTTTGCCCTCGCTGAAATTAGGCACACATTCTATAAAATTAAGCATAAAGCCTCCTTCACAAAAACTTTCATATAATTATACAAAATTAGCCCTGCCAAACAGCTTAATAGTGGATAAGGAGAATGAACGGCAGGCGGGCCCGTCTGCGCGTAGCAGGCAGACAGGTATAAGCCAATATTAAATAAAATGTATTTAGATAAAGGTTATCTGCGCAGTGGCTTTGTAACTTGCCTGCACACCAATTTAATAATAAGAAGCACTGCAAGGTTATAACACCGGTTTTCCTAAACAAAAAGCGTTACTTTGCTCGACTCCGCCTCGGCCAGAAATTTGGTCACTTGCGCAAGCTTGGACGAGGATAATCCACCATTTCTTCCATTTTATGGCCCATAATCTCCATGCTCATATTGCAAACGTATATTTCAACGCCTGAATCAGCCGCTTATAATCCCCATTGACAATTTGTCTTCCGGCTGATTTGCCTTCAATTGGCGAACCTGTTCTTCAAGTTCGCTTACTCTCCTCTCAACACCCACTATATTTTTTGCTCAAAAAAGAATTCAGTAAGACAGGATATTTTTCGCTTTAAGAGCGTCCTCAGTCAACTTCGCCGCCCCGACCGGAATGGCGCCTTCAATAAGGTCCTCGTCTTTTATATTCCTGTCTTTCAGGCAGGGTGAACAAAGATAAAACTTATACCCGGCGGAAAGGTACGTATTCATCAGGTTTTTTATCTCTTTTTCTTTTTCGTTTGAATCTGTGAGATATCCTTTGGTGGCCAATCTCACGCCTTCAGCCTGTAAATAAACGGCCGGCTCCACGTCCATGGCTATGGCTCCGCCCGCCAGTTTGAAAGGTATAGCGGCTCTTTCCATATCGTCCTTGGCGTGAGTAACTATATAAACCATCTTTTCCATTTTAAACCTCCTTTATTTTGGCTTATTTTTATTTTAACTTCCTGGCAGATTTTTTTAAATTGTCGAAATACAAAGCCATGGGCCTATAAACCAAATGAGACCATTTGGAAAACGGAACTTCCACAACCAGCATCGGTATCGCCACAAGCATATGGATCAGATATATATAGAAAAAAGCCTGCAAAGAATAATTGTCAACTCTGGCGAAATGAAGGCTTATGCCGGTAATCGCCGTTAAAAACAACAGTATCACGAACATCCAGTCGCTGACATGGGAAAATTTGCTTCTGGAAAAATTCTTTTTTATTCTTAAAAAAGCGAAATAGCCGGTGCCCGCTATAAGGCCGATATTGGCATAATAATCGTATAAGACAACATGCAATAAACGGTATTTTTCGACATTTTGAAACCAATCCAAAAAAAACACAATTCCAACAAACAAAGAGACGTAGCTTGTCATAAGGATAAAATGCATTATCCAATAATTATAATCGCCTTTGAGAAGTTTGGAATAAAAGGTTTTTGAACCCGCGCAATCCGAAAATCTCCATTGAGAAGCGCTTTCAAAAGCCGTCCGCCATAAATTGGTAAAGTAAAGTTTTAAAGGAACTTTAACGCTTTTATCGCACAGCATTGTTTTGTAATACATATTGAAAGCAAAAGCTATTATGAATATCGTGAGAATCGCCGCCATGGGAACATCAAAATACCAATGTATGATATAAGGAGGCAGAAGTGTGGCGGCTGTCGTATTGACGCCGATATTGGGAACCAAACCGAACAACAAATACCAGCCCGCCAAAACTATAAGTTGAACGATAAATATGGCGATAAATTCCGCGTATTTATTGGTATAAAACAATTTGGAAATGCCCGTAAAATCGTATTTGGCTATGAGATACCTTCTTAAAGACATCATATATTCGCCGGGTTCGGCTTGCCTTGGACAGGTATCCGAACACTCTCCGCAATAATAACACAGCCAGGGTTCCAGAGAAGATTGAACCGATGTCGCCATTCCCAGCTGACCGTGTCTTATAATCTTTCTGGGAAAAGACATTTTTTCCTTTGAAAGGGGACATACCGCCGTACAGTTCCCGCAGTTGAAACAGGCAGATATGTCGAAAGCGCCGTATTTTTTAATTTCTTCTATAAGTCCGGGATTAACTTTTATAGCCACTTGCGTTCTCCTATCGTTTTTTGACGTATTTATGGTAATCGCCGTCTTTTCCGTTTTCGGTTATTTGTCCGTATTTTCTCAAGGCGGCAATGAACCATAAAACCGTATGCGGTTTTTCATTTATTTCGGACGCTATTTGCAAAACAGTTTTAGCTTCTGACGAAACCGCTTTCAATATGGCGGCTCTGACTTTTCCCTGCCTTTTGACCTCTTCCTTCAATTCGGCTGGTATTTTTTTTCTTTCCCTCAACTCCCTAAGAGACTTCTCGTAATATTTTTCCGGCATCAATTCACTCCTTGCTTATCGCTTCCACCATGGCGTCTATCTGCTCCAGGCTGTAACCGGCGACATTTATGGCTCTGGTATGGCACACGGCGGCGCACGCTCCGCAGCCCTTACACAAGGCTGGAATAACTTTCGCTTTGCCGTTCTCCATGACTATGGCGCCCGGATACAAGCATTCCCCAATGCATTTCTCGCAGCCGTCGCAAAGTTCCGGGTTGACTGAAGCCACAAACGGGTCCAGTGATATCTCTCCTTTTGAAAGAAGCATTGACGCTTTGGAAGCGGCCGCTTTCCCGCCATAGGCAGCTTCCAACAAATCCATCGGAGCCTGCGCCGTTCCACCTATGTATATCCCCAAATTCGGCACCTCCACGGGCCTGAGTTTCGGATGGGCTTCCAAAATAAACCTGTCGGAGCCGATAGGAAGTTTCAAGTCGTCCACTATCACGGAAATGTCGGCGGGCATCACTCCGGTCAAAAGCACGACCATGTCCACCTCAACTGAAACCTCTTCGTTCCACGTCAAAATATCTTTGCTTTTAACTTCAAGTTTGTCTCCCTTAACTTCTACCTGGGGCCGGGTATCTTCTGGATATCTAAAGAAAAGAACACCTTTTTTGCTCAGTTCCTCGTAATAGCTTTCATGCTGGAGTCCGTAAGTCCTTATGTCTCTGTAAAAATCAAAAATTTTTTTGTCGGGATATTTTTCAAGCAATTGCTTTATTCTGAAAAGAGCCGAAGTGCAGCATGTTCTTGAACAATAGTCGTTCACTTTTTCGTCTTTCTGCGGTTTGTCCAGAGAAGGATTCTGCCTGGAACCTACACAATGAATGAACGCCACGGATTTCACATTTTTCAAAGAGCCGTTTTTCTCATCATCTTTAAGCATCTCTATGAAGTCCGGCAATGTGACAACTTTTTTGGTTGTCTTGTAGGCATATTCTCCCTCGAAAGGAATATAGTGGACATAACCAGTGGTTATTACCAACGCTCCGACCTTTATTTTTTCGGGAGATCCTTTCTTAACTATTTCCACGGAAAAATTACCCACATACCCGTCTATTTTTTTCACTTCGCTTTCAAGGTAAATGTTTATGTTATTCAGAGAAGAAATGTCTTTTTCTAACTCCTCGAGCGTTTTTTCCCCGTCTTCTTCCGACGGATAGGCTTTCCACAAAGAATTGAGTTTTCCGCCAAGCCTGTTCTCTTTTTCAATCAAATAAACGTTAAAACCCTGCCTGCCCAGGGAAAGAGCCGCGCTCATTCCGGCTACTCCCCCTCCAATAACGGCTATGCTTCTTGCAGCATTGACTCTTATCGCCTCAAGGGGATTCTGGCGGCATATTTTTTCCACCGCCGCTCTTATCAATTTTTTGGATTTTTCCGTCGCCGCTTTTTTATTGCTCTTGTGGACCCAGCTTCCCTGCTCCCTGATATTCACATGCTCGTAAAGATAAGGATTTAAGCCCGCCCTTTCAAGGGTCCCCCTGAAGGTCAATTCGTGCAGGGCCGGAGAACAGGCGGCTATGACCACTCTGTTTATCCCCTTCGTTCTGATATCCTCTTCCACAAGCCCCTGCCCTGTGGACGAGCACATAAAAATATAGTTTCTGGAAACCGACACCCCCGGATAATCTGAAAGATCTCTGGCGACATCCTCAACGTCTATTATGTCGGATATGTTTCCGCCGCAATGGCATACATAAACCCCGACCTTAACGTCCTGCCTGTAAAAGTCTCTGGATTGTTCCGCGCTCTTGTCCGTCATCTGGAAGTCCTCTTTATGTAATTTAAGGCGTCAATGGCTGCAGAACCAGCGTCTTGAACCGCGTCCACAATGTCTTTTGGTCCGACCGCCGCGCCCGCGGCGAAAATTCCATCGATGCCCGTGGCATTGGGAAAAGTCGGAACAGAAGGCAAATGAATAAAGCCGTACTCGTTTCTGCTTATGCCGTTTATATTCCTAAAGTTTTCTTCAGGAGTCGGTCTTATGCCCTGTGAAAGTACGACCATATCATGTTCTACCTCTTCCGGTAAACTTTCTCCTTCCTGCCTTTCTATGTGAAGGCGAAGATTGCCGCTTTCAAGCTCCTCTATTTTGCCCACCTTAGCTTTAACGAAGTTTATTCCCATAGCTTTGGCATTCTGATAAAACTGCTCGTACCCTTTTCCGAAGGCCCTTATATCCATATAATAAATAGTCATATCCGCCAGAGGCAGCGCGCCCGAAAGCAGCTGCGCCTGCTTTATGGAATACATACAGCAAATTCTGGAGCAATAAGGAACGCCTATGCTCTTGTCTCTGGAACCGGCACACTGAACGAAAGCTATGGAATCAGGTATTTTTCCGTCGGAAGGTCTCACCACTCCGGAAAAAGGACCATGAGGAGCAAGCAGTCTTTCCATTTGCAGTGGAGAAATGACATTCTTAAATTTCCCGCCGCCGTATTCTTCTTTGGCGTTCATCGGAGTTATTTCAAAACCGGTGGACAATATTACCGCCGAAGCAGTAAGTTCATATTCCCTTTCTTTTTGGGAAAAATCTATGCATTCTGCGGGACAAACCCTCGCGCAGGCGCCGCAGGCTATGCAATGCTCCATATCCAGAACCGGATATTGCGGTATGGCGTTTGTGAAAGGAATGGAAATGGCTTTCTTGGCCCCGAGATTTTGTTCAAACTCGTCCTTGATTAAAACAGGACAAATATCTTCGCATTTGCCGCAACTTATGCATTTTTCTTCAATGACATACCTGGGTTTTTTTACGAAATTTATCCTGAACCTGCCGGCTTCTTTTCTTATAAATCTGACTTCGCTGTAAGTGAAAGTCGTGATTTTTTTATGATGCGAAACCGAAGCCATTCTTGGCGTGGTTATGCAACTGGCGCAGTCCAGGGTCGGAAAAACTTTGCTTAAACTTATCATTTTTCCGCCTATGCTCGGGCTTTTGTCAACCATGACAACGTTTTTTCCCGCGTCAGCCACGTCCAAAGCGGCCTGCATTCCTGCTATTCCGGTGCCGAGTATAAAGACGTCAGTCTCCATTTTTTCAGCTTGCATCTTTCACCGCCTTGAGTTTCTCTATATTTTCCCTCATGCCCTTTATTTCTTTGAGGAAAGCCGCCTTGCAAACAGTGCAAATGGTGGTAAGCTTGAGCCGGGATATGGAAATCCCGTTTTCCTTCATTTTATCGTAAATCTTCTGCACCCTTTGAGCCAGCCTTTCATACGCCCCTTCATAGGGGCAATCGGAGCCGCTGGACATTACTATGATGCCTGCTATGCCCTTTGAGTACGCTTTGAGGTAAAAATCCTCGGGTAAAAGCACCGGGTCGGGCAATCTTATTATATACGTGTCGGGGTCATATTCAAGATGAGATTGTCCAACGGCGTCCGCGCCGGGATAAGAATTTGAAATGGTCGTGATAATCAGAATCTTGTCGCTCTTTATCTCGCCCATTCAGAATTCCTATTTATTCCTTTTAATCAAGTGACTATCATAACCGTCTTTTTCCAAAAAACCGAGATATTCATTTCCCGATTTCTTGCACCAGGCGGGAAGGTCTTCTCTGGAGCCTTTGTCTCCCGATAGTATTTCAAGCACCTGCCCCACCTGAACCTGAGCTATGCCTTTTTTCGCTTCGAGAAGCGGTCCGGGGCAAGCCATGGAACGAGCGTCTACTGTTTTGTCAGCCTTGATTGTGCTTAAGTCCATAGTTTCCTCCTTTTTAAATTTCAAGCTTAGGAAAAGCAACACTTTCCACAGGTTTTCATTATTATAGCATTATATTATTCAAATATTCAAATGATTAAATATATTCGCAGCAATTCCGCAAACTTTGGCATAAGCAAGGAAAAAATATCATAAAGCGAAAAAACAAATTCGCAAAACCCTGTTTTTTGTTATAAATTTTCGCGCAAAACATAAAAAAGTGTTTAAAAATTCAAGCAAAGCAATGCGTTGCTCCCCGACGATTTTGTAAAGTCATCGGAGTGTGTGAAGCAAATAGTTAATTGAACTATTCTTCTAAGGCGGGCATGGCCAAAATGAACTTATGCCTGAAAAAACCAAATCATCATTTAAAAGTTTTGCCAAATGAAGACGGGTTTTTCCTTTACGCATGGACGGCTTAAGATTTCTTTGAAAAAACACCGTCGTAAGCGCAAAAGTAATAAATAAGGTCATAAGCAATGCAAGCAGCGCGTTCGGATGATGACGATAACAATGGTTTAAATTCCAATATTGGGTTAATTCTCCGAAACCCCTTGTTTCTTCATCCCATCTGGCATGTCCCCATTGTTTCACAATTCGGCAAGCGGTTTACTGCCGTCCGGGAAAATAACCGCCCAACGATCCAAACAATATACGTAGAATCTGCTGCCAGCTTGCGCTTTCCAATATATTTGGTTCGCACCTGGGATTTTGAAAAATATCTGGCTCAGTATAGTTGGAATGCTTGCCATGAGATTGCCAGGTATAAATGAGTTGGAGCAACAATTGAGAATTCCTTTTCGCTGGGAACGGTGGATTGCAAAGCGAGAAAACATAATAACTTAAACCCTTCGCTTTCGCTCGAGCTGTTTCCAGTAATGTTGTGAAACCTTATCAAGCAATTTTCGGGCCTCCCGATAGCGGCTTACCCATTGCCTGACTTGAGGCAAAAGTCTTTTTGGAATTGATTTCCTGCGCAACTTACCGCCCAGGCTTTGACTTATATACCATGAAGTATGCCAATATCGTCGTCCGCCAGAACATTTACAATTGCTTTTTCCACAAGGATGTTTCAATTTAACTATAGAACCGCGAATAAAACATGATTCTGTCATGATTTGGCGCAGCCGTGATAATGCAGCGCGTTCGGACGCAGAACGTTGTTTTATTATAGACATAGAATGCCCTCCTTTTCGTATCTTATATCTTATAATAACATAAGATAAAGGATAAAGCAATGCCTTTCGGATGAATGCGAATTTGCTCAATAGGCTTGTTTTGGCTTTTTAAGACGGAACCATTAGGGCTAAAATGATAGTTTACGGAACTGCTGATATATTCGACCAAAAAAGCGCTGTTTATTTTAAAATCTTCAAAATTTTAACCACGCGCCTATCAATCACCCTATAACACCGTTGATTGCCTTTTTTTCTCTCTTTAATGATTTTTTTGTTTTTAAGTATTTTCAAATGCTGCGAAATGGTGGATTGCGGCAAACACAGCTTTTTTTGAATTTCTCCCACATTGCATTCGTTTCTGATAAGACCGTCTATTATTTTCAAACGATCGGGATGCCCCAAAGACTTAAATATTTCACTAATTTCTTCCATGTCCCAACCACCTTTCAAATACACATTATTTAATTAAAAATCTTTTCGAGACAACAGCATCAAAATCAATTCAATTTTAACACAAATCCAAAAAATTCGCCAAATTATTCGAAAATTACTAATCTCTATCGCTCTGAACTCGCTTTATGACAAAAAATCGCGGCAACAAACAAACCCGCGGAAGCAGATTTTATTAAACCTCCGCTGTGATTCCCTTTATCCTTCATTTAGCGTTTGATCTTTTTTACAATAATTTCCGCCGCTTTGATGATAGGATACGCGGTCGGAGGTGCTGTAAGCAAAGGATGCGTTCCGATTTGAGATGTTAAAACGGAATTGACTGTCATTCTATTTTGAATAATCAGTCCGATAATATTCACCAGCTCACCCGTGCTGGGGCCGCAAACAACTTCACCGCCGAGTATGACTCCCGAATCTTTGGAAGCAATAAGCTTTACAATTTGTTTATGTGTTCCTGGCAATGTTCCGGGATGCTTATCAACACCTGCAAATGTTCCGGCAACAATATCAAAACCTTCTTCAATAGCGCGGCTTTCAATTAAACCGGCGGCCGCGAAACCCGTTTCTCCGAAAGCGGTGGAAAAAACCGCGATGGTTCCGCTAAAGGTTTGCACCGAACACAATTTATAAAGATTCATACCGGCGATGTTTGCCTCGGCGCAAGCGGTGGAAGCGAGCATAACTTTGCTTGGCTTTCCGGTAATGAAATCTCTTTTTGCGGCACAATCTCCAACGGCAAATATATCTCCATCGTCCGTTCGCATATACTTATCCGTTTCAATAAAACCTTTTTTATTCGTTTTTATGCCGGCTCCTTTGGCAAGAGCCGTATTAGTAACATAACCTATGGATAAAATGACGGCATCGGCCTCAAGTTTCTTTCCATTGTTTAATAAAACACCCTTAACTTTTTTATCGCCTAATATTTCCTTAACTCCCTCTCCCGTTTCCACCTTTACGCCCCTGGATTTAATAATTCCCTCGGCTTTAACAGCTATCTCTTCATCGAAAACCAAATTCAATATATGAGGCAGTATTTCAACAAGCGTAACATCTTTCCCCGCTTTATTTAATTCATCGGAAATTTCAACTCCGATAAATCCGCCTCCGATAACAACAACTTTTTTGCAATCTTTAAGCTTAGCTAAAATCTCATCAAGATATACTTTGTTTTTAGGTATGGTAAAAACATTTTCAAGCTCGGCGCCTTTAAGCCACTTTGGAATTATAGGGATGGAACCAAGCGCTAATATAAGCTTTTCAAAACCAATTTCTTCTCCCTCGGAAGTTTCACAAATTTTCTTTTCCTTATCTATGGAAATTACTTCGCCGATTTTTAAATCCACTCCGGCCTTAGACAAGACAGCATCGGAAATAATATCTTTGTCACTACTTTCCAGTGAGCTAAAAATATAGGGAATCCCGCAAGGCACAAGAACTTGTTTTTCCTTTCGGATAATCAAAACTTTTTTATCGGGATAAGAAGACTTTCCCGTCACAGCCGCAATAATGCCGGCGGCGCCGCCACCAATTACCAAAACATCCGTTTTTTCCATAATTTTATCCTCCTTTTTAAACTTTTAAATCAGGGCAACAAAATTTTTTCAATTTTACTATGAGATTTTTTTCTTTCCCCCGTTCAATACTGTAATAAATTTTATTTCCCTCTTTTCTGCTTTTGATTATGCTCTTGCCAGATAGAATTCTTAAATGCTGAGATATATTCCCTTTACTCGTGCCTAGTTCGTCCCGCAATTGCCCCACATACATTTCCTTTTTACAAAGCATGCACATTATAAGAAATCTGGTGGGATTCGATAAAGCCGAAAGAACAATTGAAAACTCTTTGGCCGCTTTAAAACATTTTTGTCTCATGTTTAGTAGTTTACTAATTACTAAACTTCTTTGTCAAATTTCCCAATTTAATCGAAGATAATCCAACCCGGATATATTTTTCGCAGGACGACGACAAGCAGAGACTTTTTCAGACAGGATAAAAAGCGAAAAACCCGCAACGCGGGTTTTCGCTTTCCCACAAGGGGAGAAGTCTACAGACTGCGGTTCATCAGAACTGACTGAACGGCACTTTATAGTATAGCAGGTATTCAGAAAATGTCAACCCCTCAAGCATTCATGTCATTTAAAAGTTAAAAGTGGACAGTTTTAATTCTTAAATGACAATTATCAAAAATACTCTTGATAAGTACCGACTTTTCTTGTAGACTATATCTGGGAGACAAAATGAAAAAGTTAAAGTTAAAGGTGGTAATGTTTAAAGAAAAAGACGAATTTATTATTTATTCCCCAACATTAGATCTATCCTCATGCGGAAAGACTAAATCCGAAGCCCAAAAAAATTTCACCGAAGCGGTAAATTTATTCTTTGAAGAAATGGAAAGAATGGGAACGCTGGACGAAGTTTTGCTTGAATTGGGCTGGCATAAAGTCCCTGCAAAAACTTTAAAGAAAACGACTTATATCCCTCCCCATTTGTTAAATCTCAACATTACGCTGCCTAAAGGAATCTCCATTTAATGTCCGAAAGGATACTGCCTATATCTTCAAGAAAATTTATCAAAGTACTTTTAAGATTCGGTTTTAAAATCAGAAAAAGAAAAGCGACTGACCATATCGTGCTAACTAAAGAAGGCTGCGCCCGGCCATTGATCGTGCCGGATAGGAAATCTCTCCCGGTTTTTATTATTTTAAATAACCTGCGCTCAGCGAAAATATCCAGAAAAGATTATCTTAAAAAGCTGAAACGAAAATAAAATTCTTGTTTCCGCCTAGGTTAAAAGGTTATGGGCTCATGGGGTCCGAACCAGTATCGGACGGTAAATGAAAAGACACCAAAACAGAAAGGGTTAAAGATGGCTGAAATCTGTCTCTTATACACATCTCCGAGCCCACGAGACCTCTCTACATCTCGTATGCCGTCTTCTGCTTGAAAA
>CALEIX010000177.1 GCA_937898825.1 uncultured Elusimicrobia bacterium
TATAAGAGACAGTTAGTGGACAGAGCACTAAGCAATAAACCTGTAACATATTCGCAATATTAAGGAAAAGATAATAAGCAAAAATATTGCAAATCTTAAATTTGGTAGATATTATGATTAGATTAAGAAAGCAAATATCAACGGGTAGGATTGTTCATTTGGTAATCGTATGCCTTCTCATTTTTGCTTCAGGGGCAATGGTCGGAGGATATGACCGCGGGAAAAAAAACCGGTCTGGCATATCCAGGAATATGGAGCAGGCAATAAGGCTTTATGAGGCCGGTCAGGACAATGCCGCGATGGACAGATTCATGGATATACTGATGAAAGGAACTCCTTCTGAAAAGGCCCTTGCTAATGAATATATCAGTAAAATTACCTTAAGGATGAATGCGGGGGGACTTAATTATCCGGGAGCCAGGGGCGAGGAGGAGGCGGGTATTTCGGATATTCACAAAGAAGAGGAAGTTTCTGGTTCTAAGCAGCAGGCAGATGAAGAATATTACAAAGTGCCGTTGGGAGAAAGAGTGCCTGGGCCTAAAATCTCTCCTCAAAGCAGGAAAGTCGCCAGAATAAAAATTAGAGAAAAAATAAAGGAAATCCGTCAGGGTGTTTTGCTAAAATTAAACGACAAAAAAGGCGTAAAAATTTATATGCAGAAAGAAATGCCTCAAGCTGTTTCCCTGGATGCCAGAACCCTTTTCGGCAAAGGCACAGCGTTTAATGAAAAGGCTCCGCAGCTGCTTTCGCTTTTAGCGGGATTGATATTTTCCATGGGTAGGTCTCATTGTTTGATATTGCCTGAAGGAAGCATAGAGGGGGATGTGAAAATAATGAATATTAGAAGGGCCCTGGCTTTAAACTCATATTTGATTGAAAGAGGAGTGTCTGCTGCGCGCCTGGATGTGAATTTGATAGGAAGCGATATCAATCTGCCGGGCAATCTTCGAAATATAAAGGGCATGATATTGCTTTTTAATCACAATCTTGTTCCGAAACTTCAGCCGCCGGAAAAAAGTGATAAAAACAAGCCACAAATTTCAATGGGAATTTATCCGACTTCCATACGGACATATAAAAATGAAGGCGCGATTGTGGAATTTGCCGTTTATGAAACCTTGTATGCACAGCCGACATGGAGATTTCAGATATTTCAGGTGAGGGACAAAAAAACGATGTTTTTGATTCAAGAGATAAGTCAGACCGGAGCAGCCTATCGTCAGACTTTCTGGAATGGCAGAAAGGATTTCTTCGGCGAAGCTTATCCGCCGGGGCAGTATATTTTCTCACTTACTGCAAAAGATGCTCAGGGAAGAGAATCTGTTATACGGAAACTCATTCTCATCAAGCCTAAGCCGGGCTCAGAAACGCGCAAACTAAAAGTTTCGCAAACAACCATCAAGAAGCGAAAATCTTCTCCTGTGAAGGGAGCGGGGAAATGGGCAAAATACAGTAAGCAGGGGACAAGGAACTCGCCTCGAACTCTCAAAAAGGTTGTCAAAAACAAATCCTTGCCTTCGAAAAAGTCCCCCAAAACTCAGCGAAAAAAAGAAACTTTTACGAGTCATGTGACTTACAAAATTTATTTTAGGAGCGGCGCAAGATCGATAACCGACAGCAGCGAAAAAAAATTACTTCAGGTGGCGGACAATATGAATTTTTATCCGATGTCCAAAATAAAGATAATCGGATACGCCTATTCCGGAGAACCAAACAGCAACGTTCTTGCTCAGGAGCGGGTGAATTTTATCATAACAAGGCTTTCCGCAAAATACGGAATTGAGAAAAGTCGTATCAAAGCTGATACGGCGGTTTCTGAAGTGCCGATAAACATGGTGGAAATCAAAATGCTTGGTCAGCGTTGACGGCGCTTGTGTTATATTATATTATTTAGGTGAAATTTGGAAGATGGCTACTAAAACCAAAACTGACGATAGCGTTATAGGAATTTATATTTCGTCTGAAACGATAGTTTTGGCGAAGACTTCCCTTTCTTCCGGAAAGATAATAACCGAGCATTTAGTGAGGTTTCCCACCAATTTCACGAGTAAGGAAAAAATATTAAAACCTCTGGTTTTGAACAATGCCTTTTTTGACGAAAAAGCCCCCTGGATTAATCCCTTAAAACAAGCATTGAGCAAAGTCCAATGGAAAGCGAAGAAGGTGGTTATAACCCTTTCCAATGAATTTTCAATAGTCAGATATTTCACCATGCCTTATGTGGAGAAAAAATTCTGGCCGAATTCCATTCCGCTCGAATCGAAAAAATATTTACCGGTTTCTTTCGAAGAGGTATCCTACCATTTTTATGTCCTGCCTAAAATACAGGAAAAAAAGATGGAAGTTCTTTTTGGGCTTACGCAGAGAAAAAGCATTGAATTTTTAATAAATTTGTTTAAAAAGCAGGGTTATGAAGTAGTTTCGGTGGAATCGTCATCCTGTTCCTTTGAAAGACTCTGTTCTTTCCTTAATCCGCAGCATGAGAAAAGCGCTTACGGTCATTTTACAAAAACGACAAGTTTTTTAATTTTTTCGTCTCAGGGTATGCCTCTGCTTTTCAGGGAAACAAATCTGGCCACCGCTTCCCAGATGACGGGGCGCACGAGCTTGGGAATAAAAGGGGCATTGCAGTTTATATCCAGATATGTGGGCGATTCCAAATATTCCGCCATTTATCTCAGCGGGGAAAATTTGGAGGTTTGGCAGAATGCGGCGCAGAGAGAATCTTCTCTTGAAACAAAAATCTGGCAGCCCGAGAAATCTCTTGGATTGAAAGATAACGAGCTTTCTTCTCTATATGCAGCTGGAGCCGCCATCAAAAACCAGGTTAAACACAAGGTTTTTATAGACATGTCGGGCATTTCCACAAATGTCATGATTGAACAGAAGGTTATCTCATATGTGAAAAACGCCACTATAGTTATTGTAGCCATATTTCTCTTTTTTACGCTTTTAAACCAGTTTAAAATATATTTGTTGAGCAAAAAGATAAGTCGTCTTTATTCCTCTATGGGTGTTAATATGGCTGATTTTCAGGGGAAGGATGCCAGCAGCATAGAAACCATGACGGAGAATCTTGAAAGTATTGCTAAAACTTTTGGGGATTTATTTTTTGACAAGACTGTGCTGGCTCCCAAACTTGAAGTCATAGCTGATGCCATTCCTAAATATCTCTGGATTGAAAGCATTAACTATACCAGTCCGGTGAGAACCGGCGATATGCAAACATCTCCCAAAGAAATGGTCATACGCGGCAGCACCAATCTGAAAGGAAATCTGAGACTTCATTATGTTAAAAAGTTTGTTGACGAATTTAAAAAAAGCAAAGATTTTTCAGAATTTCAGGGGCCAGTTGGAAATATAGTTTACACGATAGACGCGCAGCCCCAGCTGACGGAAACCGAAGAGGAAAGTTCGGAAAAAAGCGCTGAGATTTACGGATTCAGTATTAATTGCACTCGTAAGACGAAAGGAACATAATCTATGCTTGAGAAGATCAAAAATTTCATTCTTGAAATGAAAGGAGATCTGACAGCTATCTATTTTGAAAAGGGATACGAGCCTTTTAAGAAACCAGTGTTGTATGCGATTCCGTTTTTGCTGGTTGCATATGCTTTACTTTATTTGCCCAGCGTAAAAAGACTGGAAGCAAAGAGGTATGAGTATGCCAAACTTAAGGCAAGCTCCGAGTTTTACGGCAGGTACAGCGCCGCGCGAAGCAAGGTACGGGAGTATGAAAGCAAGCTTCCGGCTCTAAAAGACAAAGACGGTTGGCTTGATTATATACTTGGCAAAAGCGCGAAAAAGTGTAAAATTTTGATAGATTCAATGTCGGGGCAGGAAGAAAGGGAGGAAGGCAATCTTATAATGGCTTCGCGTGCTATTTCCGTAAAAAACGATTATTTTACTGTGGGCAAGTGGATAAGTGACATGGAAAATTCTGATGTGTTTCTCAAAATTACGGATTTTAATTTGAAAAAGGACACATCAAAGATGGGCAGGATAAAAGTCGAATTAACAGTAACAACTGTTTTTTCAAAATATATGCCATAGTATGAAAAATATAACAACGATAATTGGGTGGCTTTTGGTGACGGTAATTTTAGCTGTGCCCGCTTTTCTTTTTTATAACTGGTGGGTAAACAAGCAGGCGGCAAAGGCGAAAGAGATATCGCGTGCGCCGGCAAAAAATGTTTTTCCAGCTTCATCTTCAAATGAAGAAATGACCGTTCAATCAAGTGATTTGCCGTCTCCAGACAACGTCAAAGAAGAGGATATGTCAGAGGAAAATATGGCGGAGGAAAATACGGAGAGATTGGCGGGAGGGGATGCTGCATTAAATGTCTCTGCGTTGAATCAAGCCGACACACCTCCGGCAGAACCTTCCGGAATTGCCGAAAATCCTTCCGGAGTGGCTGATGAAAATCGAGAAGGGGATTCTGGAGATTTGCCCCGGATCGGGGTTAGTTCTGGTTCATATTCGGCCAACCAGTCAACCTCGCCTGTGAACGTATCCACATCAGTGGCGCAGACGGAAAATCTTGAAACGACGGAAAGCACCGGGATTTTTAAATCGCGTTTTTCTCCGAAAAGTAACAGGGACCCGACTTTATCTCCAAAGGAATATGCTAAAATTAGGTATGAAATTGAAAGGAAAAAAGCATTGGAAAGACAAAAACGTCTTGAGGAATTGCGGAGAAAGCAAAGGGCAAATGCTCCTCCTAAGTTTGATTTCCAGGGAATTATCGGCAGGAACATAATATTAGACGGAGAAATGTATAAAGCCGGAAGCGTGGTGAAAGGCGTTAAAATTCTTAAAGTTGGCTCCAATTATTTTATTGGCTATTATAAAGCTGTCTCTTATACACATCTCCGAGCCCACGAGACCTCTCTACATCTCGTATGCCGTCTTCTGCTTG